>CAYGTJ010000008.1:0-16048 GCA_964352755.1 uncultured Alphaproteobacteria bacterium | reverse complement strand
TTGATAGAATCCTGCGCGGGCTTGGCGGGAAAAGTAAGGCCACGCCGATGGAAAGACAAGATCATACCCTGATATACCCAACATTAACTTTGCTTCAAGGGTGTCATTGTTATCAAAATTATCAACAATAACAGTTATCCCCGTCTCCCTTTCAAAGGCCTTGATTAGATCAGGCGGAAAACTTGCACTCCAATTGTAAAGGTGCAGGCGTTTTTGATCCGACTCAGAACACCCCGTCAACAGAAGGGTAAAACTGGTAAGAACTGCAGAAATAAAGAGCTTCATAGGAGTGAAATCTAGCACGTGATCAAAAATAGCATTAATTCACATTGGGATATATGATTTTTTGCATTGACGTGAAGGTTTTACTTGCGTTATGAAGCGTTAGTCGTTAAAACAAACACAACTGAAATTCTGCTGCAGATATGAAAACATATACAATTAAGCCATCAGAGATTAATAAAAAATGGTTATTAATCGATGCAAAAGACCTCGTCCTTGGACGTTTGGCAAGTGCGATTGCTCTACGTTTACGTGGAAAGCATAAGCCTGAGTACACACCACATATGGATTGCGGTGATAACATTATTGTTATCAATGCTGAAAAGGTTCAACTAACTGGAAACAAGCGTAAAGACAGTGTTTTCCATTGGCATACAGGCCACCCAGGTGGTGTTAAAAGCCGCACAATGGAAGAACGCCTTGATGGTCGTTTTCCTGAGCGTGTTGTTCAAAAAGCTGTTGAGCGTATGATTACGCGTAATCCACTCGGGCGTGACCAAATGCGAAATCTTCGCGTGTATGCGGGTGAAGCACATCCTCATGAATCGCAAAATCCAGAAGTGCTGGATGTTGCCGCACTAAACCCAAAGAACAAACGATAGAGTTAGATAGACATGTCAGAATTAGTTAAAGCCACAGACGTTTCAACACAAAATGCACGCAAAGTAAAACGTGATTCACTCGGGCGTGTATATGCTACCGGCAAGCGTAAAGAATCAATTGCGCGCGTATGGTTAAAAGCAGGCAAAGGCAGTATCACAATCAACGGTCGCCCAATTGAGACGTACTTTGGTCGCAGCACTCTACGCATGGTTGTGAACCAACCTTTTTCATACATTGATCGTATGAGTGGATTTGATATCACAGCAACTGTTTGTGGTGGTGGTCTCTCAGGTCAAGCTGGTGCTATTCGCCATGGAATTAGTCGTGCGCTGAATGATTTTGATGCATCATTTAGACCTGCACTCAAAACAAATGGCTGTCTCACACGTGATGCGCGTGCCGTTGAGCGTAAAAAATACGGTCACCACAAAGCACGTAAGAGCCCACAATTCTGTAAGCGTTAAGTATTGCCTTCAGGCAATCAATCTTTTAAAGGCCTCGCATTTTGCGGGGCTTTTTTTTGTTTCTGGCATAGTGTTAATATGTATCCTTTGTGATAAGGTCTCAAAAAAATAATGAAGCTGCCTCATGAAAAATACACGCGTAATCACCCCTGAGATAAGCCAATCTTACATTAACCTCACCACAATTCCTCTTACGCTTTTTCTTTCTTGGTTGATATCTGGATTTATGATTGCTTTATTTGCATGTGTTTTTACTATCCTTGGTGGCATTTTGAACATAATTCTAGGGTTTGGTTTTAGTCTACTGATTATCTATAAAGGAATATATTGGTGTATAGAGCGTCGACTTGCGTCGACAGTCTTTCGCCTTGGGGATCACTCTATTGTTCACGAGGTGACATTTCCATACTATACGAAGAAAGAAATCGACTATAAGAACATTAAAGAGCTTGAAATTTCTCAGGGAATTTTCCAGCGCCAATTTAATTTATACACTGTATTAGAGATTGTGCAGAGAGCGAGTAAAGATTCTGGTTCCTTGAGCATTGATCTTTCGCCAATTTCGCACGGCCAAGAAGTGTTTGATTACATTCAAAAAAAACGACGTGGCATATAGTGAAATTCACGGAGCATCTCAAAACACACAGTATCTATCCAGGTGAACCAGCGCTTAGCGGCTTTCTGATTCGCGTAATGTAAAGATCAGGCTGATTTTTTCTGTGACTGGGTTGTTTTGTTTTTCTGGAGGTTTTTGTCTGATGTATGTGTGCGTGATTCGGCCATTTCCTCACCGGCGATACTCGCTAAGGTGCGGCTTAATAAGCGAATCTCATTACGCAATTCATGCGTGAGTGTGGCGTTTCCTTGAGCCGTTGTTTCGACAAGGTTGCGCGCACTTTTTTCAAGGCTTCGAATATGAGCCGCGGTTGCGTTATCCACACCAAAATTATGGGTGCGAATGGCTTCGCGAAACTCAGCCGTCGAATCTTGAAGGGCAAGAGTACTCTCGGCAACCTTTAGGAGTACATCATGTTCGGCGTACCGTTGATCAACCACGCGCGCGAGCCCATCATTCAAACGCTCAACGGATTTAGCAAGTGTTTGATGAATTGTTTGTTGTTCGGTCATGGTTTGACGCATGCTTTCAAGGTTTTCTGCGGTCATGGTCAAGAGCGCCTTGAGTAGCTGGGGTGATTCTGTTGGTTTTTGTAAGAGGCTTTCTTCAATTGGAATGCAGTTTATATGCATCCATCGTGAGACCTGTTCAAGGAAGTCTGTGCGTGCTTGATTTACATTTAACTCAAGAAACCCAAGAGCCAATGAAACAATCAGCCCAAACAACGATGAACTAAAGGCAATACCCATACCACTAATGGGGCTTTGCAAACCCGATTTTAGCGTAGATAGGAAGTCCGTTGATACACCGGCATCTGTTGGCATGGCGATAATAACCTGTGACACGGATTGGAGTGTCATGGAAAGTCCCCAGAAAGTCCCCAGAAGTCCGAGAAAAATCGCAGAACCCGCAAGATAGCGCGCGATTTCACGCTGGGAAACGAGTGCTGATTCGACGCCCTCAGTAACACTTGCAAGAGATGCGCGTGTAATATTTGCATCGTCATTGCCAAGTAAATCCAGTAGGGGCTTTAGAATCTGAGGCGATGATTTTTTTGAAGGTGTGGCGTCCTCTTGGCTGAGGCTTTGAAGCCAAGCTATTTCGGGTGTGAATGCCCTAATATGATTAAAAGAAAGAGCAATTCCAAACACACCTAAGGAGAGAATGAGAGAGTTAAGGAGTTGGTTTTGAATAAATACAGTTGAAATGGGGGTAATGAAATAAATGGTCAAAACTGTAGCTAGTAAGCAAAAAACCACCATTCGTAAGTAGAAAGAACGTATGCGCATCAGGAATATTATTAACAATACAGCTATTCTATAGAGTGTTTCACAAATTCGCAATAAAAGAGTTAATGATTCTATAGAGAATTGGTGGAGCTGATCGGGATCGAACCGACGACCTCTACAATGCCATTGTAGCGCTCTCCCAGCTGAGCTACAGCCCCACATTGCTTATATGTATGCGTAAAATGCCCAAAAATGTCAAGGACTGGAGATAAAAATGAGACGAATTACAGAATCTTACTGAGAAATTCTTTTGCGCGCGGAGTCTCGGGTGCTTGAAAAAACTTGTCAGGTGCACTGTCTTCGGCAATTTGCCCAAAGTCCATAAACACCACGCGTTCAGACGCTTCCTGAGCAAAACGCATTTCATGGGTCACCACGAGCATTGTCATGTGGTTTTCCGCTAGGTTACGAATGACGGTGAGAACCTCATTGACCATTTCTGGATCAAGAGCAGACGTTGGCTCATCGAAGAGCATAACTTTAGGATCCATGGCAAGCGCACGGGCGATGGCAACGCGTTGTTTTTGGCCGCCAGAAAGTTGACCTGGATACTTATCAATATGCTTTTGTAAACCAACATTCGTCAGAAGTTGAATGGCGAGTTCGTTTGCTTCTTCCCGGTGGATGCCCTTTACACGCTGGGGGGCAAAGGCAACATTTTCAAGAACACTCATGTGCGGAAAAAGATGAAAGTGTTGAAAAACCATACCGGCACTTTGTCGCAGCTTTCGAAGATCACTCCCTGAGGCGGTCGCATCAATTTTATCAATGATAATTTTTCCAGACGTTGGTTGCTCCAGGAGATTTAGACATCTCAAAAATGTTGACTTTCCAGATCCAGAAGGCCCTACAATGGCGACGGTTTCACTCTTTTTAAAAGTGACAGAAATATTATTGAGGATGTGGTTGTCCCCGTAAAACTTGTTAAGTTTAGTGACCTTAATCATTGCGCACACTCATTTTTTCAAGATATGCCGCTAGGTAACTGAGCATCAATGTGATGCTGTAATACACTGCCCCCACAACGAGAAGAGGTTCAAAATAAACATACTTTTCAGCAGCAACAATGTTCGCCCGACGGAGTAAATCCATCTCCATAATGATGGAAAGCAGAGACGTTTCCTTGAACAAACCAATCACCTCATTTACAAGAGCCGGCAAGCTATTGCGATACGCCTGGGGGAGGATAATGTAGGCGTACGCTTGTGTATGGCTTAGCCCAAGGGAAAGGGCGGCTTCTTTTTGCCCCTTTTCAAGTGATTGAATGCCACCACGAACGACCTCGCACACGTATGCAGCCGAGTTCAGTGAGAATGCAATCACGCCGGCTTCAAACGAACTGATTTGATAGTTGAAAGCTTGCGGAGGCACAAAATAAACGATCGATAATTGTAAGAGTAAGGGCGTGCCTCTAAAAATAGAGACATAGGCATCAGTCAGCATGCGTAACGGCGTATTCCCCGCGGTGCGGCCAACAGCAAGAAGACTCCCGAGCATAAAACCAAGAGCAATTGAAATCGTTGCATACTTGAGGATGACTGTGGTGCCCTCGAGGATAAACGGGATCGAGCCAGATATAGATGCGAAATTAAGCATTAGTTAGGCTGTGATGCTCCCTCAGTAGAAGCAGGTTTTTGAGTTGAAAACCACTTCTTCGCAAGTTTGGTGAGTTGCCCATTGGTGCGCATTTCCGCCAGAGCATCATTAATCTCATCACGAAGCGGATTTCCGTGGCGAAGGGCAAAACTATAGCTCTCTGAATGTTTCGTGAGAACAATATATGACCACTCAGGATATTTCGCTGTAATTTTTAACGCATTATCATACTCTGTTAAAAAACCATCAATACGATTGTTTTGAAGTTCCTGAAGCATTTCCGTAAGCTTATTAACCGGAACGATTGTGATTTCATTATTGTGCTCGCGCCCGAGGAGTTTGAGTGTTTCTTCATGTGTACTTCCTAACTGTGCGGCAAGGCGACGGTTGGCAAGGCTTACTTGCGCGCTTTTTTTAATGTGTTTATCCAAGACAATCACCGGGCTTGATGTTTTGTAGGTATCTGTAAATGCTACATGACGTTCACGATCGGGTGTTTTTGTTACGGCTGATGCAATCACATGAATGCGTCCTGAAATGAGTGCAGGAATAAGACTTGAAAACTCCATTTCCTTGAAAACTATTTTTTTCTTCATTTTCTGTGCCACGTTACGGATGAGCTCAATATCAAATCCTGTGAGTTTTTTTGCAGAATCAGTCTCATAAAACTCAAATGGGGGGTTATCAGGGCTCGTTCCCACAATTAGGGTATCACCCATCTCTTCGTTCGGGTGTTCAGAACATCCGGCAAAAAGAGCGACAACAAGCATTAAAAATGAACGTAAAACAAATTTCATGATAAATCTTTTCTAGCTAGTGGTGACTTTATAAACTAATTTCAAGGCATTGTGAACCGCAATGGTGGTTTTGCGCACACAATAAATTGATGGGGAATCTCGCGCGCTGGTGCTGCAGAAGAGTAAGTTTTTTGGATATAATGCATTTTTTTGTTAACAACACTGAATTTGTCAGCTATAAAGACGCCAAAGATTTACTATCAGCCGAATTTAAAGAGATTATAGATGCAAGAGACTGTAAAAATTGAAGCAACACTTCGTGACCGTGTCGGAACAGGTTCTGCGCGCGCAGATCGCCGTGCAGGGTTAATTCCTTCCTCTGTTTATGGGGGTAAGGATAAGCCAATGGCAGCTGCGATTAATCCTAAGGTTATTCAGCATGATATTCAGACACTTAGTTTCTTCACAAAAGTATACCTGCTTGATTTTAAAGGTAAAACACAGCGTGTAATTCCGCGTGATGTTCAACGTCACCCGGTTACAGATGTGCCTATGCATATTGATTTCTTGCGTGTTTCTGATTCTGATTCCATCCACGTGCAAATTCCTATTCACTTTATCAATGAAGATAAATGTGAAGGCGTTAAGCATGGTGGTGTATTGAACACTGTTCTTCATGAGATCGAAGTTATCTGTCTTGTGGGCAGCATCCCTGAAGCGCTTGAGGTCGATCTGACCGAGCTTAGTTTGGGTGAGAGTATTCATACGGAATCAATGGTATTACCTAAGGGCGTAAAAGTTGCGCATCCTGACCGTGACAACACACTAGCGACTATTGTGTCATCATCATCGACCAAAGCTGATGAAGATGCAGAAGCAGCTGAGGCTGCTGAAGCAAAAGCGGCAGAGGCTGAAAACTCAGCTGAGGGATAATTCAGTGGTTGCTGCTGTTTTATCGTGCATGCAACCAAACAAACATTTTCTCGTCGGGTGTATGTATGCCTGTAACTTCTGAACCATTGTTAATTGTGGGACTTGGGAATCCAGGGTCTAAATATGCGTTGCATCGTCATAACGTTGGTTTTATGGCGCTTGATGAAATTGCGGCGTTCTATGATGTCACTGATTTTACGACCAAAGCCACATCGTCATTTGCAGAGGCTCGTATTGATGGGAATCGTGTATATTTTCTCAAGCCTATGACGTATATGAACAAGTCGGGTCAACCAGTCCGACATTATATGGATTACTATAACCTTCCCTTAGAAAATATACTTGTGATTCATGATGAGCTTGACCTTGCTTTTGGCCGGATAAAGCTCAAGTGTGGTGGGGGGAGTGCCGGTCATAACGGCATAAAGGATATTACTTCACATTGCGGCGGTGATTTTTGGCGATTGCGTTTTGGTGTTGGCCATCCCGGTGAAGCCAGTGAAGTAAGCAATTATGTGTTGAGCAATTTTTCCAAACCCGAAATGAAATCTGTGGGTGAAATCTTAGATGGTGTTGCGCAGCGTGTTTCCCATTGGATTGCTGGGGATGTGGATAAATTTAGCCAGGAAATTGCCTAAGTATGCAATCGCAATTACCTAAATATTGATCTGTGGAGAACTTTTAAAAATGTCACTTACATGCGGAATCGTTGGGTTACCAAACGTTGGAAAATCAACACTTTTTAATGCGCTAACACAAACGGCACAGGCACAAGCTGCTAACTTTCCTTTTTGCACGATCGTGCCGGATTCTCGTTTGGAAAAACTCGGGGTTATCAATAAATCCCAGAACGTCGTGCCCACTGCTTTGGAATTTGTTGATATTGCAGGGCTTGTGAAGGGTGCGAGCCAAGGCGAGGGGCTGGGAAATAAATTCCTCAGCCATATTCGCGAGGTCGATGCCATCATGCATGTGGTCAGGTGCTTTGAAGATACTGACATCACCCATGTTTCAGGGGGTATTAGTCCCGCGGACGATATTGAAATCATCAATACTGAATTAATGCTCGCGGATCTTGAAAGCGTTGAAAAACGCATTCCAAATATCGAGAAGAAACTAAAGGGTGCGAAGGATCCCCAACTCATGGTTCAGCACGATTTACTTGTTCGTGTGAAAGAGTTACTTGCCGCTGGTACGCCTGCGCGACATCTGGATGTAAGTGCTGACCAGCGCAAAGAATTTAACATGTTGCAGCTAATTACGGCAAAACCGATTCTCTATTTATGTAACGTAAATGAAGATGACGCCGCCACTGGTAACGCATTTGTGGACCAGGTAAAAACGCTTGCAGATAAAGAAAACGCCGGTGTCGTGACCATTTCAGCAGCAATTGAGGCAGAGGTTTCCCAACTTCCCCCCGAAGATCAGGGGGAGTTCCTCGAGTCTCTCGGGCTTGGCGAAACGGGTTTGAATCGTGTGATTCGTGAGGCATATGCATTACTCAAGTTGATCACATATTTTACCTCAGGCCCCAAAGAAACACGGGCGTGGACGGTTCCTCTTGGGGCATCAGCACCACAAGCCGCGGGTGTTATTCACACTGACTTTGAACGTGGGTTCATCTGTGCGGAGGTCACGGCTTTTGACGATTACGTGGCATGTGGCAGCGAAACAGAAGCCAAAGCCAAGGGAAAACTTCGTCAAGAGGGCAAAACATATCTTGTCCAAGACGGTGATGTGATTCTCTTTCGATTTAATGTGTAGGCTGTTCGTTTTGACTGCCTAGACCATCTATTAACGCAGGAATCCATTCAGTCAAATAAAATGGAATGGAAAGTAGCGTGTATGATACGGGCGTGCCTTCATGGTTTATTGTGTTTACGTGTGTGATGCAGGGCTGTTCATCGTTGATACGCACCGCTAGGCTTAGTTGTTTTTCATGCATAAATTGGTGGAGAGATTTTAATCTACCAATGCTTCCTTCCTTAACAATAATAGGAACAATGAGGGATTTATGAGGGGCAAGATAGCTAATTCTTGCATTTGAGCCCTTTTTGTTACGCCGCCAGCAAAACAATTCTGGCTTGCTAAGCGGATGAAAGAGAGTTCGCAAGGTCTGTCCAACGACTTGTTCGGCCAGTTTTGCATTTATTGGTGCTGTTGAAAGGAGGGGGGGTGTCTCCATTATGTGGTTTGCAAGACCAATATCTAGGAAAATATACTGATTGAACTTGTGATTAATGTCCTTTGAGAGTGTTAGGGCGTTTCCCGATGAACAGCTAACAGGATGTACGATTTGCGCCTTGGTAAAGATAGATAGAATTTTCCGCGCAGCCGCAGACTGAATTGTTGTTGTTGTTTTTGCTGGTGAAAACTTTGACCCGAGTTGATCGGGTATGGCGCAAAACAGAGAGTCTAAGTGATGGACATCATAGCGTCCCTTATAGCGAAATAATTCTTTGCGCGCATTTGTTAGTAATTCTCGCTGGATTTGACTGACAGTTACTGTTGATTTTTTTGCCGCCCATTGATGGACTGCCTTAGGCATGCCCCCAACAAAAAGGTACTCTCTAAATAACTTTTGCAAAGGTTCATGGATTTCCTCAGGGATGTTAAATGGGGGTTTCACACGAATTAAAAAGTTAACGAGGTGATCTTCGCGCAGTGCATAAAGAAACTCACTGAATGATAAGGGCTCAAGATGGAGATGCTCAAGGGGCGCGTCGTGTTTGTTATGTGCATGTTCGCATGCAGGCGTTTCACAAAAAGATTGTGCCGCAATAACGGGTAGAGAAGGTATTTTTTCGTAAAACCAATGAATTTTGGCAAGGCAATTTGGCGCCTCCTGAATTTCATCAAGAAAAAGAAGTGTGCTATCAGGAGAAAGCGTATGCCCAAAGTGTGCCTCAAGGTTTGCGTGTATTTCGAGAGGCGAGTTAGGAGCAAAGAGATCTTTCAATGAAGGGTCGGTTTCAAAATTCACCGTGATAAGTTCGCGTTCCTGTGCGTGAGCAAATATCTCAACGAGTGTCGTTTTTCCAACGTGACGTGCGCCTTGGATGATTAGGGGTTTTCGCTCGGGATTTTGAACCCAATTATTCTGAAGATAGTTGAGGGCGTACCGCCGTAATGGGTTTTGCATTACACGTGTGTGAATTGATTCTGTCTAACCAATATAACCTAGGTGAGTAAATATATCATTAAAAGACAGGGGTAAAAAACAAACCAACTATATAAATAATGGCTGTATTATAATAAGAAACTAAATAAAAGACAGGGGTAAAATAGTGAGTCTATACGACATTATACACATGGCAGTTTGATACAATATGCTCGTTGAGAAAATCACAGAGCCTATTACAGGCCTCAGATTTTTTGGTGAGTGTATTGCTAAATAAGTTAAAGAAGTGTTCATTGCCGTTTATTAATCATCGCAATATAAATTAGGAATATATATTAAGCAATTGTATTGGATATAAAATCATGAATAATTTGGGGGTTAATAGACAAAGGATGAGAGAAAAGAAAGTATGAAATTAACATTGTCAAAATTGAATAATCTCCTATTAACCTAAACTATAATAATAATATGTCAATTAATTGACAATCAGTCTTGATATATTTTTTTGTTTTTCTGAATATGATTGCTAATATAATCTAGAAGAATCTCATATTTAGAAACTTGCCCCATTATTTTATTGTAAGAAAAGTAAAGACCAATTCTCTCAAGATTGCGATCTTTTAGAACTTGAATGACATTGTCTTGAAAAAGCTTAGGTTGATGTATCCCACATGTAGTAATTCCAATTCCTTCTTTCATGGCGTTGTATCGCGCATCATTGGAGGTAAAAGTCATAAAAGCCTTTCTGTGCTTGTTATTCATGAGCCCTACATTTAAAATCCAGTTTGCATGATCGTGAGGTTCATATATGTTTGGGTCTAAAGCTAACAACCGATGATTTTCGAGTTCTTCAAGAGAGTGAGGCTCTCCATGCTTCTCGATGTATTTTTGTGATGCAAACAACCCTTGAACCTGATCAAAAATCTTAATCTGTTCTAAATCAGGGCTATCAGGCTGAAATGTATTGATCATGATATCACTTTGCAGCACGTCTACAGGGTTAATATCTGTGACAATATGTATTGTGAGTTCGGGGTGTTCGTCACCAAAGTTTGCCAATACTCTCGGTAACCAAGTATTTGCCATTGATGGGGTGGTTACAATTCGCAATTCGTTCTTTGAGTTTCCGGCAACTTCGTGGGCTGCTTTTAAGGCGGCGTCCCCCTGATGCACAATATTCTTACAGGCTTCGATATAAATCTTTCCGGCCTTGGTCGGGTACATATTGTGGAAACGACGCTCAAAAATTTGAATACCCGTGCGTTCTTCGGCGGAAATAATCCGTCGACTCATGGCGGACTGGGTTAAATTGAGCTTTTCTGCTGCCTTTGTAATATTCTTATACAGACCGACATAATAGACGGGCAGTGCATTATCATGATCAAAAAAGTTACGCATGCGATTTATTAATACCTAGAACCACTAAAAAACATATGTGGGTTATACCGGTACCGTACCGAATAGGCAAATAAAAAATTACTTATAGACAATAACATTTATGAATAGGCAGAATTCGCAAATGTTATTTCTTTAAATAGGCTTTGAGATATTTCCCCGTAAAGCTTTTTGCACAGGCTGCCACTTTCTCTGGCGAGTCCGCAATAACAAGTCTTCCACCTTGGTCGCCGCCTTCAGGGCCAATATCAATAATATGATCGGCTGTTTTGATAACATCCAGGTTGTGTTCAATAACAATCACGGTGTTTCCTTGATCGGCCAATGTGTGCAATACCTCAAGGAGTTTACGAATGTCCTCAAAATGGAGACCTGTTGTGGGTTCATCGAGAATATAAAGGGTTCGCCCTGTTGCTCGCTTTGTGAGTTCTTTCGAGAGTTTAATGCGTTGGGCTTCCCCGCCGGACAGAGTTGTGGCGCGTTGTCCAATGTGCATATAGCCAAGACCAACTTGTTGCAGCGTGGTCAGGCGGCTCGCGATATTGGGGACGGCCGCAAAAAAATCAGCCCCCTCATCAACCGTCATATCAAGCACATCTGCGATTGATTTACCTTTGTATCTGACCTCGAGTGTTTCACGGTTGTAACGTTTGCCCTTACACTGATCGCACGTTACATAAACATCCGCCAAGAAATGCATCTCAATTTTTAAAACGCCGTCACCTTGGCATGATTCACATCGCCCACCCTTTACATTAAACGAAAAACGCCCCGGTTTATAACCGCGGGTTTTGGATTCAGGAAGGCCTGAAAACCAATCACGCATAGGGCCAAAAACACCCGTGTACGTGGCCGGGTTTGAACGAGGTGTTCGCCCAATTGGTGATTGATCGATGTCAATAATCTTATCAATGTATTCAACACCTTCAATGGATTCATGGGGCCCGGGGGCATCATTGGCACCGTTCAATTTGCGTGCGAGCGCCTTATAAAATGTTTCAATCACGAGACTCGATTTACCACCGCCCGAAACACCTGTAACGCACGTAAACGTCCCCAGAGGGAAGTCAACAGTGACGTTTTTCAGATTATTGGTTGTGGCGTTTTTAAGAGTAATGACTTTCCCGTTGCCTTTGCGACGCTTCGTCGGAACAGCAATTTTTTTCGTACCCGCAAGATATGCGGCCGTGATGCCCTTATTGTTTTTAACGACCTGTTCAGGGGTGCCTGCATCGACAATCTGACCACCGAGATTACCGGCACCTGGGCCCATGTCGATAAGATGATCAGCAGCAAGCATGGCATCTTCGTCATGTTCGACGACAATTACGGTGTTTCCAAGATCACGTAGGCGCTTGAGCGTTTCAAGGAGGCGATCATTATCCCGCTGATGCAGACCAATTGAGGGCTCATCCAGAACGTACATGACACCGGTCAGACCGGAACCAATTTGAGACGCTAGGCGAATGCGTTGCGATTCTCCCCCGGAAAGTGTCCCCGAGGTGCGACTAAGGGATAAATATTTAAGACCAACACTTGAAAGAAAAAATAAGCGCTCGTGAATTTCTTTGAGGAGGCGATCACCAATGGCGCGTTCTTGTTCGCTCAAATGCGTTGGTAAGACCTTGAACCAATCAAGAGCGTCCGCAATTGATAGTTCGCAAATTTGCCCAACATGTTTACCCGATATTTTTACCGCACGTGCCATTTCATTGACGCGCATTCCCTTGCAATCAAGACATGGGCTCTGGCTTTGATAGGTTGAGAGTTCTTCTTTCATTTTGTCATCACCACCATCATAGCGGCGCTGTAGGTTCGGGATCACACCTTCGAAGGCTTTGTTACTGCGGTATGTGTTATTTGTGTCTTGGAGATTCATGGGAATTTTTGTACTGCCCGACCCATGCAAAACAACATCCCTCACGGCATTGGGAAGCTCAGCAAAGGGTGTATCCGCGGGAACCTTATAATGATTTAAAACAGCCCCGAGAACCTGGTGATAGTAAAAACGGAAACTCGTGTTCCATGGTTTTATCGCACCATCAGTTAGTGCCTTGTTTGGATCAGGAATAATGCGTTCAGGATCAAAATCAACCTTTACCCCCAATCCATCGCACGTACCGCATGCCCCGTAAGGACTGTTGAAGGAAAACAGCCGAGGTTCAAGTTCATCAATAACAAACCCTGATTCTGGGCAACTATAGCGCGCGGAGAAAAGGGTAAATTCACCCGTTTTCATGTTCATTATTTCTGACAAACCATCGCTTAACCCAATGGCAGTCTCCAGACCCTGAGCAAGCCGCGTGCCAAGATCAGGTCGGATTACAAGACGATCCACCACTACGCGGATTGTATGCTTGATTTTTTTATCAAGGGGTGGGGTCTCGTCAATGTCGTACAGTTCACCATCAATATGGAGGCGTTGAAATCCTTTTGTCCGGAGCTCTTCGATTTCTTTTTTATACTCGCCCTTGCGTCCGCGCACGATTGGAGCCAATAGAAGAATTTTTGTGCCTTCTTCCAGACACAAAATGCGGTCAACCATCTGTGAAATTGTTTGGCTAACAATTGGTTTGCCTGTCGCGGGAGAGTAGGGAACGCCAATGCGGGCAAAAAGCACACGCAAATAATCATAGATTTCAGTGATCGTACCGACAGTCGATCGCGGGTTTTTTGAGGTAGTTTTCTGTTCAATGGAAATCGCAGGGGACAAACCGTCAATGCTATCAACATCAGGTTTTTGCATCATGTTGAGGAATTGACGGGCGTAAGCTGAAAGACTCTCAACATAGCGCCGCTGTCCTTCCGCGTAGAGCGTATCAAACGCGAGTGATGACTTCCCGGAACCACTGGGCCCTGTGATGACCACGAGTTTATTGCGCGGAATATCTACAGATACGTTTTTGAGATTATGTTCTCTGGCTCCAGAGATGTGAATCATGTCGTCTGCCATTTGTAATCCTCATTTTACCCCTTATTTGTACAAGGTTGTGACATTCTAGGCAAGGCATCCCTAAGGCATTCTAAGCATGTTTATTTGTCGCGGGATGAGGAGAGTACTAGATTAATTGCGCACACAGTGGCATGCTGTGCCGATACAAAAAATGTGAAACAATGAAGATTATTTTTGCCTCATCAAATGTGAATAAAGCCCAGGAATACCAAGAGCTTCTTACGGGTGTGAACGTTACGATTCAGAGTGCCGAACAGTATAACCCTGGGGCAATAGAGGAAACCGGGGCAACGTTTGCTGAAAATGCGATTTTGAAAGCCACAGCAATTGCAGACCTTGCGAAAAAGCCAACATTTGCAGATGATGGCGGTATTGTTATTCCTGACTTTCCTGAAATGGCAGGCCTTTATTCAGCGCGCTTTGCAGAAAAACATGGGGGATTCCCTCGTGTCTTTGATCATATGTTGGCAAAATTTAAGGAACATGGAAATTTAGCTGCTGTTCCTGCTTTTTTTGAATGTGTCATTGCTTTTCATGACTACAAAAATGATAACATTCGCACGTTCAGTGGACGCATTGATGGGCAGATTTCTTTTCCTTCTCGGGGTGAGAGTGGTTTTGGCTATGATTCAATTTTTGTGCCCGTTGGCTACACGGAAACATTTGCGGAACTCGGTCCATCAATCAAAAGTCAAATGAGCCACCGCGCACGTGCAACCAAAGGGTTTGTGGATTACCTAAAGACGCTGGGACTGTAATGGCTAATTTGGCGCTCTATATTCATTGGCCATATTGTAAGGCGAAGTGTCCATACTGTGATTTTAACAGCCATGTTGCCCAGAAAATTGACTATCCAGCGTGGGAACAGGCTTATGCAACAACGCTGTCGTATTGGGCGAATGAACTCCCAGGACGGAAAATCACCTCGATCTTCTTTGGTGGTGGAACACCCTCGCTAATGCCCTCCACACTTGTGAAATCAATATTAACCCGTGTGCGAGATCAATTTGATGTTTCTCAGGACTGTGAAATAACCCTTGAGGCGAACCCAACATCGTCTGAAGCCCAAACGTTTGAGGCTTTTTCTCAGGCTGGGGTTAATCGCTTGTCACTTGGGATTCAGTCGCTTCGAGCAAATCGCCTTGCGTTTCTCGGGCGTGAACACTCAGCGTCAGAGGCCTTGCAGGCGCTCAGTTTTGCCCGTGATAACTTTGCCCGATACTCATTTGATCTAATTTATGCGCAACCTGAACAAACCATTAGTCAATGGCACGAAGAGCTTGATGAGGCGCTAACCTATGCCCAGGGTCATCTTTCCCTGTATCAGCTAACCATTGAGGAAAACACGGCTTTTCATACCCGTCATGCCCGGGGTGATTTTATCATGCCAAAGGATGATCTTGCCGCGGATTTTTATGAAAGGACGGGAAAAACTCTGCGTTCTCGGGGGTATGAATCTTATGAACTTTCCAACTATGCCCAATCAGGCCACGAGAGTTTGCATAATCTTGCGTATTGGAACTATCGTGATTACTTGGGGATTGGCCCCGGTGCACATTCGCGTGTTTCCTATGAAGATGGTCGATCTGCGATCTATATGGTCAAGGCCCCCGACACGTGGTTGAAAAATGTTAAGGCACACGCCTCAGGCGTTAAAACGCAAACACCTATATCGAAAGAATCTGCATTTGATGAGGCTCTCTTAATGGGTGCGCGTTTGAAAGAAGGTGTGAGGTTGTCGCGGTTACAAGAGATAGATCTGTCTCGTGCGGAATCACTTACTTCATCTTTAAAAACACATTGGCTGTGTGAAGATCGTTTTGTGGACGTTGATGAAGGATATATTCGGATTCGTGAGGATAAACGAATACTGACCAACCGGATTATTCAGTATTTATGTGAACTGCGCTAATTATCTGCCATCAAAATTTACGTTTAGACGTACGCGAAATTCATCAACGCGTTCAACTTTATCAAAGCGATTCTTGAGCCGCTCTTTTGCTGTTGATGCCCGGGGTGATGAAGATTTTGAGGTGTTTCCAAACAAGGGGCTGTATTC
>CAYGTJ010000007.1:0-16069 GCA_964352755.1 uncultured Alphaproteobacteria bacterium | reverse complement strand
TGTGCGCGACACACTGGCCACACAACTAATTTCTGATCTAGCATCCATACAAAGATCCCAGGTTTTGGGTCAAATGGAATTAGCAGAACAACGAATTTCCGCAATGCAGCATCACAGCCATAGTAAGGGTCATTAACCAATGAGCAATGTATTTGATATCAAGCAAAACAAACGACGTGATCCCCGTATCATTGCTGTTGTGAATCAAAAGGGTGGTGTTGGGAAAACAACCACGGCAATCAATGTGGCCACAGCCATGGCAGCATGCGGGCGGCGGGTGTTGTTGGTGGATTTAGACCCTCAGGGAAATGCATCCACAGGTATGGGGTTGTCGCCTCACATCAAGCGTAACGGGAGTTATCACGTGTTGTTGGGGTTATCACATTTGCGTCCTGCTGTGCGTCCCTCGCGGATTCCGGGGTTGGATATATTGCCGGCGTCGCCGGATTTAGCTGGTGTTGAGATTGAGCTGGTCAATCTGGAAAACCGTGAATATCGCCTGCGCAATACATTAGGAAAGTCACACCATGACTATGATTATGTGGTGATTGATTGCCCGCCTGCCATGGGGTTGTTGACGCTAAATGCGCTGACCGCAGCACAACAGATGATCATTCCCCTGCAGTGTGAGTTTTATGCACTTGAGGGATTGTCACAGTTACTCAAAACGCACAAACGTATTCAGCAAAATTTAAATCCAGGTCTTGATATCCTCGGCATTGTTTTGACCATGTATGATAGTCGTAACGCACTAAGCGTACAGGTTGCACGTGATGTGCGGACGCACTTTGGTGATCTCGTTTTTACAAATGAAATTCCGCGTAATGTGAAGGTTTCAGAGGCACCGTCCCACGGCATGCCGGCACTTGTGTACGATGTGCGGTCGCCGGGATCACGTTCATATATGGGACTTGCCAGTGAAATTATTCAACGAAATCAGGAAATGGTGGCAGCATCCGGCTGACCGTTAAATCTGAAAAAATTGACATATCATCCGAAAGACACGTAAACCCAAGAAAAAGATCAGACAGAATAAATCAAAATTAGTAAATAAGGACACCACGAATGAGTACTCATCCAAAATCAGACCAGAAATCGGGTCAAAAGCGCGCCTTGGGGCAGGGGCTTTCGGCCTTGCTGGGCCCTGATATAAATGAAACGATATCGGCACCAAACACACACACAGCACCAAACACACACATGACAAATACCCCTGCGCACGTTGTTGATGACGTCAATGATGACATAAGTGACGATACTTCAGATATTACTGATATCAGGCCCAATCAGACGCGGATGCTCGCTGTTCATACGATCACGGCCGGAAAGTTTCAACCGCGTCAGAATTTTGATCAACAGGAACTGGAAGCGTTAGCCCAATCCATACGTGAACACGGTGTGTTGCAACCCATTCTCGTACGCCCGCGGGTGCAAACTGGTCAAGAATCTACTCAGGAAGTTGGGTATGAACTTATCGCGGGTGAACGTCGCTGGCGGGCGTCAAAACTTGCCGGACTTAAAGAAGTTCCCGCAATCATTAAAACCGATATCAGTGATCGCCAGGCATTGGAAATTGGTATTCTTGAGAACATTCAACGTAATGATCTCACCATCATGGAAGAAGCACGTGGCTATCAGCGCTTGATGGAAGAATTTGATTATACCCAAGAAATGCTGAGTCAAACACTCGGGAAATCACGCTCACATGTGGCAAATATGGTGCGATTGTTGGGGCTTGAGCCAAAAGCGCAAGAGCATCTCGATGCGAAAAAAATTACCTTTGGCCATGCGCGTGCGTTGATTTCACTTTACGACGAGCCTCTTGATTATGTGCTTGATCAGATTGAAAAAAAGAATCTTACGGTTCGCCAAACAGAGCGACTGGTTCGCAAGGTTCACACCTATGGTTATAAAGACCCTAGCAATAAATCATTTTCGACTTCCCAACACGTATCAGGACAGAACGGCAGTTTTGCAGACGCAAGCGGTCAAGATTCAGTCATGCCAAATTCCAGGGAGTACGTTCCTTATCCGCCCTTGGGTGAAGATCTTGAATCGGTTGGGGCTGTGCGCAATATGGAAAAATTCATTCATAAAGCCATTGGCGGTGATGTGAAAATTATATTGAAAGAGAAAGAAGTTTCTCTGAACATTAATTTTGAGGACATCGGGGGTATTGACTATTTACTCGAAATACTTGATCAGGTTGTAAATGGATTTACAGGCGACGACGATTAAGCACGAATGAATACACACATACGATTTTTTGGCCGACGAAAGTCAAAGCCGCTGACCGCAAAAGTGGATATGCTTTACACGACGTTTTGGCCTGATTTTGAGGTTACATCTGAGGGGCTGAAAAAGGTGGCAACACTTGGGCAGTTGTTTCCAAACATCCAGCAAGAACATTCAGATCAAAGCATTCCTGTGTATCTTGAAATTGGATGTGGTTCGGGGGAACATGTGAATTATCATGCACAGCAAAACCCCGGTTCTGGGTATATTGCTGTTGAGCCGTTTTTAAATGGACGTGCGCGAACAATGGCAGATGCGCTAGCTCTAGAAAATGCCAATTTGCGGCTTTGTGATCAGGATGTTCGTGAACTTATGCCTGCATTTTCTGCACAGTGTTTGGATGGGGTTTATATTTTGTACCCTGATCCGTGGCGGAAATCACGTCATGCCAAACGCCGCTTGATTCAGCCAGATTTTTTGAAGAATTTGGCGCGCACGATGAAACCTGGAGCCCCATTATTTGTGGCATCAGACCATCCGGATTACCAAGCGTGGATATGGAATGTGTGTCAGGAATCCCCTTATTTTGTAACTATCCCCGGGGAAATGAGTGATTATACGCGCCCGTTTGCGAACTGGGAATCAACCCGGTATGAAAAGAAAGCCATTCGTGAAAATCGTCAACCGTTGTATTTTATGTGGAAGCGCACTAAAATCATTAACGTTGCAGAAATTGAAAGCCTTAACCAACCTCACGGAGATTCCGCGTATGAAAGCCACTAATCACGCCGTTGATACGCGTCTTTTTCCTGTGGTGATACGGTTGTTACGCACACAGTCCCGTGCCCAATGGATGACACTTTTGTGGGGGATGTTCTGTATGTCGGTGATGGCAGGAACAACGGCGCTCATCGTGAATTATATGCGCCCCATTATTGATGAGGTTTTGGTTGGTAAAGACATTACAAAACTGTACACCGTGAGTGCGTTTGTGTTGGTGACATTTTTGCTGAAGTCACTGGCGGCATATGGGGAAACGGTTGCCATGGGGAAGGTTGGTCAACGCTTGATAGCGGGACTCCAACTTGAAATGTATCACCATATTTTACGATTTGATTATATGTTTTTCCAAACGAATAAATCTGGCAGTTTGGTGGCGCGGTTTATTAACGATGTGCGCTTGCTTGAGAACACGATGACCAAGACAGTTAATAGTTTGGTGCGGGATTTGTTAATGGTTGTCGCGCTGAGTGGGTTGCTTTTTTATTATGACTGGCAGTCGGCGCTTTTTTCGGTCTTGGTGTTTCCAGTGGCGATGTTGCCGGTGGCGCGTTTGGGGAAACGGTTGCGCGTGACATCTCATAACGTGCAATCGTATGTGGGGGAATTGACGGATCATCTGACGCAGAGTTTTCAAGGCATTCGTTTGGTGAAGGCTTACGATACCGTTGATTATGAGGTTGCCCGGGTACGCGGAATCGTTGAAAAAGTCTTAGAAAAAACCCTACGTGCGATTCGTTTGAAAGCGATGAGTGCGCCCATTATGGAGTTTTTGGGTGGCCTTGCGATTGTCGGGGTGATTTTATACTGGGGACATAAGGTGATTTATGCTAATCAAACTGTGGGTGCATTTTTTGCGTTTATTACAGGGCTTTTGATGATGTATGAGCCGGCCAAACGTGTGGCAAAATTTCAGAATCAGTTGCAAGAAAGTTTGGCCGCGGCGTCGCGGATATTTACGTTGCTCGATACGCCGCCTGAAGCTGGGCTTATTAGCAATGAAGGTTCAACGGCACCGATTAACGGTGAGATTAATTTTACGAATGTGACGTTTGGCTATGCCATGGATGCACCGACACTTGTTAATGTGAATCTCACAATCAACAAGGGCGAAAGTGTTGCCTTGGTGGGCCCAAGTGGGGGGGGGAAAACGACACTGCTTATTGTGATTTTACGTTTTTTGGAACCAAGTTCTGGCCGAATCAATTTTGGGAACATACCGGGGGAAGATTATGCATTGGCGCATGTGCGGCGATCCATGGCGTTGGTGAGTCAAGATGTGACGTTGTTTGATGATACGGTGGCCGCCAATATTGGCATCGGTGGAATCGTGGGGACGGGGGACAATGTGCGGATGCCGTCTCAAAAAAGTATTATTCAGGCGGCAAAAGATGCGGCGGCACATGAATTTATTATGCAGTTGCCCGAGAAGTATGAAACCAATGTGGGTGAGCGGGGGGCTAGGCTTTCCGGGGGGCAACGCCAGCGTATTGCCTTAGCGCGGGGGCTTGTACGGCGGGCGCCGATTTTGTTGTTGGATGAGGCAACATCTGCGTTAGACACTGTGTCTGAAAAAACGATTCAGGAATCTCTTGCCAAAATGCGTGGAAAACAAACGTGTGTAATTGTTGCGCATCGGTTATCAACGGTGCAACATGCGGATCGCATTGTTGTGATCGACAAGGGGCAAATTGTTGCTGTTGATACACATGAAAATCTTCTTAAAAACTCACCACTTTATCAAAAATTATGTCAGCACGATCTTTCAAAAACACAGTAAAGCGGGTGCGCAAGGCGGCTCTTTCTTCGGCGTTTTTTCAGAAAATGCTAGGGGTGATTTGTGGGCTGTATTTGCGTTTTGTGTATATGACGTCTCGGGTGGAAATTCACGGAGATGCGGCATTAATTCGCAGTCCTGGGTTTGCCTATATTGGTTGCTTTTGGCATGAGCGATTGGTGATGATGCGGTTTCTGTGGCAGGGGAATCAAACATGTTATATGTTGGCATCACGCCATGCGGATGGGCGTATTATTGCTGAAACAGTTAAGTTTCTCGGTGTTGAAACAATCAATGGTTCAACGGGCAAAAGTGGGATTCAGGCGTTTCGTCGAATGATGAAATTAATTGCCGGGGGTGAGGTTGTGGGGTTGACACCTGATGGCCCCAAGGGCCCGGCACGCCAGGTTTCGGATGGGATTGTACGTTTGGCTGAGCTTACAAAAGCACCAGTTGTGCCCATGGGGTTTGCCATATCACGCAAAATTCGTCTCAAAACATGGGATAAGTTGATTATTCCGTTGCCTTTTTCGCGGTGTGTTTATACGCTTGGGGAACCTATTTATCCCCCTCAAAAACCCATCTCAGACGATGCCCGGGCGGTGTTTCAAAAGGAAATCGAACACGAACTTAATCGCGTGACGGATAGCGCTGATCGCCAATTAAAGGAAATGTAATGCTCTATTTTATCTATCAAAATATTCTGCGTTTGATGAAACCGTTTGTGATTATGGGGCTGTATTATCAGGTAATGAAGCGCGGGATATCATTTGCACGGTTTGGTGAATTTCGCGGAATTGCAACGAAAGCCCGCACAGATGGCACAGATTATGTGTGGGTGCATTCGGTGAGTTTTGGGGAAACGAAAGCGGCGATTACGTTGATTAAACATATGCATGTGCATCATCCGGCGTTGCGATTTGTGCTGACGACGGTGACGAAAACGGGGGCTGATGAAGTGGTGCGGGCAAACTTGTCTTGCGTCGTGCATCAATATTTGCCCTTTGATCATCAGACCTGGGTGAAGCGATTTTTCGACGCATGGAAACCCATATGTGGGGTAATTGTTGAGCAAGAACTGTGGCCGTGTTTATATGTTGAGGCACACCGTAAAGACATCCCGCTGGTGATTGTGAATGGACATATGACGGCAGAATCAGGGGCAAAATGGCGAAAGGTCGAAGGGTTGTTGCAACCAATTTTATCAACGGTGCGTGTTGTGTTAGCCCAGTCAGAATCTGATGCCGATCAATGGCGGGCACTTGGTCATGGGCACGTGGTTAATGCGGGGAATTTAAAGTTTTCATCGCCGGCCTTATCGTATGATGCATCATTGCATCATGAACTTACCACCGGGTTGAAAGATCGAACCGTTTGGGTGGCAGCCAGTATGCATAAAGGTGAAGAGGAAATCTTGGCTGAGGTTCACGGGATTTTGGCGAAAGAATTTTCTGATTTGCTGACGATTATTGCCCCGCGCCATCTGGAAAAAACACCTGATTTTAGGCGTGCTATGGAATCTGTCGGGGGGCGTGTTGCCCTGCGTTCCAAAGATGCACCGCTCACGGATGATGTGAATGTGTATATTGCTGATACATTAGGTGAGATGGGACTTTGGTATAGTTTGAGTCCGTTAACCCTGTTAGGGGGATCGTTGATTCCGGGAATTGGCGGGCATAATCCAGTGGAACCGATTCAGCTAGATTGCGCCGTGGTGACAGGGATGAATACGGAAAACATTCATGATCTGGTGGGTGAAATGATTGATGCTGGGGCCCTTCGTCAAGCCGGATCAGCAAAAGATATCGCTCGGGCAATTGGGACGTTGCTGCGCAAGCCCGTGCAGTTGAAAGCGCTCACGCAAAATGGCCAACGCTTTATCAATAAATCTAACCCGTTGGATGAAATTTATGCAACGTTGCGCCCGTTTTTAATGAACGACTCTTCTCATCTAAAAGATGTGAATTAAGGCAAGACTTTCCAGCGAAAATTCGCTAGCCTAAGGGTGAATTAACACACGAGTTCCCATGCAATTAAAAGCGCCGAAATTCTGGTTTTTATCACACCTCCATATATTTAGTATTGTGTTGTATCCGCTTACGTTTGTGTATCGTGGTGTACGATGGGTGCACCAGCGGATGTTGTTTCGTAAACGCCCCATTCATGGCATTCCGCGCCCGGTTGTTTGTGTGGGTAATAGTGTTGTTGGGGGGGCTGGAAAAACACCTGTGGTGACGTATCTTGCGCATCTTTTGGGGAAACAAAACATACCAGTGGCACTTATTAGTCGGGGTTTTGGTGGTCACATTGTGGCGGCGACCAAGGTTGATACACGCAAACATTCGACCAGCGATGTGGGTGATGAGCCCTTGTTGTTGGCAAATGTGGGACCTACCTGGGTGGGGAAAGATCGCAATGCATCATGTTTGGCCGCAGCACGGGAGGGGGCTGAGGTGTTATTGCTTGATGATGGGTTGCAAAATGAATCTATCCCGCGTGATTTAGCGTTGCTTGTGGTTGATGGCCATCAGGGATTTGGGAATGGGCTGACATTGCCTGCGGGCCCGCTGCGTGAGACATTGCCCGAGTCCATTCGCAAGATTGATGCCGTGGTATTAATGGGGGACGATGTTCATCAATGTCGTAAGGTTACCGAACAAATTCAAAAGCATGTGCATCACGAATTTCCTATTTTCAAGGGGAGTCTGAAGCCAACAGAAGCCAGTCTTTCGCGCCTGGCGGGGAAGAAACTTTATGCGTTTGCAGGCATAGGATATCCTGATAAATTCTTTCATTTGTTGGGTAAACATAGTGAACACGTTGTCGCAAAAGAAAGTTTTCCCGATCATTATAAATATACAGTTGATGATATTACGCGCTTGCAAAAAAAGGCGAGCACAGCTGATGCGCAGCTTATTACAACGTTGAAAGACTGGGTGCGTTTGCCGGCACACGTACAAAAGGAAGTGCTGTACGTTGAGGTGGATTTTGTCCCCAACGACCCCTCGTTTTTCAACCGTTTTGTCATGGGAAAACTGGAAGTACTTATGCTTGATAAGTGATCTGTATTTAAATAAGAGCGTAGCGTTGTTGACAGTGTGTAAAAAAACAATTTTTGCATTATGATCATTTAAAATTATCATCATTTCTGCCCCTTGTGGGACGGGATAGAACAAGGCTACAATTGTCCTGAATTTAACTTAAATTTGAGATGATAAACTTTTTTCCTTTTTTGAATACGCCTAAACGTGTTGCCACAAAACGTAGTTTGAGAATGTATTTTTTCTTTGCATTTTTGGGTGTTACGCTTCCTATTCATGCGCTTGAGGTTCATGAATTAGAGCCCCCCCAAGTCGAGGTGCGCAATATTAAGCGGAAGATTTTATGCCACCGGCCTATGCGCCGTGGTGCACCGGCCATGTTTGTTGAGAAAAAAGGCAAACAGACAATCATTCATAACTACGGACATGGCGGAAGTGGGTGGACGATTGGCCCGGGATGCGTCAATTACGTGCTTGATAAGTGGTTGGCAGATAAGAAAAATTCTCACGCCAAAGATCAGCCAATAACAGTCATCGGTGCGGGTGTGATCGGGTTGTTTACAGCATTTGAATTGCATAATCGTGGTTACACAAACATTACTATTGTGGCAGATCGATTTGATGCACTTACCTCACATAATGCGGGTGGTTTACTTGCGCCAGTTTCAATGGATAACACGCCGGAACTTCAAAAGGTAATTGATCGCATCGGTATTGAAGCGTATCGATTTTTTGAGGGAATTGCGAAGGGAAAAAACACGCAAATTAAGGATGGTGCAGTAATTGTTCCTTCCTATTTTTCAACGCGTAAAGAGTCTGGGTTAGAGCCGTATGTGAATGTGGTGATGCGTCCTGCAAAAGATGTTGAGGTACGTTTTGTTAAAAAATCCCATAAGATGGTTGTGTATGAAGATGGTATTTATATTGATACTGAGAAATTGATTGCATCAATTACGACATTTCTCAAAAAAGCAGGCGTCCGATTTAAGAAACAGCATGTGAAAGACATTTCAAGTGTTGGGATGGACACCGTGTTTAACTGTTCGGGTTTTGGGTCAAAAAAACTCACAAATGATGCAAACATGGTTTCAGTACAGGGGCATCTTATTATGCTGAAGAATCAGAAAACCAGCCTTCCGTATATGATTTTGGTTTATCTAAACAAAGCAAAGCTAAAGTCTGGTTTTACCGTAAAGCGTAGTTTTTACGTTTTTCCTAAGTCAGATTTAGGCGCTTCACCTTCTGAAATAGGTGTTTTGGGCGGAACGTTTATTGAGGGTGCTGATGCGCGGAATCCTCATACGGAAGAGTACGATCAAATTTTGAAACAAGCCCGTGAGTTTTTTGGATACGAATAAAGATTTTGAGAGGGTGCATGTGCAGAGATTATGCAGGTGCGCCCTCGTTCACATAAACGTTGTAAGATAGGCAAGCCGTACATCCAAATTTTTCAAAAATAGGTGTGGATGAGGGTGACGCTTGTAAGATTAGATCCGTACACTTTCTGTCAATTGCCGTGTTGATTATGTGTGTTATGAGCGCGGACATGTATCCTTTTTTGCGTGCTGCATCAATCGTGCCACAATTATAAATCGATGCCGCTTTTTTATGAATGAAAAGCGTTGCCGATGAAACAGGAATACCCTGTTCCTTAATGTAGTAATGAATTAATGATGAATTCTCAAGATTTTTTCCCATAATATCTACAAGACCTTGGCGACATACGCCATCCATGTGAAAGGATTCTGTTACAGGTTGCGACCAAATTTTAGTTCGTTTATGTTTCCTGCCGTATAGATTTTTGCTTCAGTGGGAGGGTCAATAACGTGTAGTTTGTTCGTTAGTTTGCGGTGCATTCCTTTTACCGTTCCGAACGCAACAAATTTCTTTGTGATCATGGCGTCTTGAATATCTTTATCAAGATTAGATGTTTCTTGAAGAATATAATATGGTGCGCTTATACCGTTTTCAAAAAACACATTAATGTGGGCAAGATATTCGCGAATTTCCTGTTTTGTATGTGGATGAAATTGTGAAACCACATTGAAAAAAGGTGTGGGAAGCCCGGTTTTGAAAGCAGATATTCCGGAGTGGGTAAATGTTTTTCCTTGATCAGTGCTTTGGGTAATAAGGTTCCATTTTTGGTTGATATTCTCACGAATTAATGATGCTTTTTCCATATTTTTGTTTTCTCCTCAGTTGTGAAGACAGTACCAAGATATATGCCCTCAACGAAACCCCCATCGTTATAAATATTTCTTTATTCCATACAAAAGGAAGTGTTGTACGTTGAGGTGGATTTTGTCCCCAACGACCCCTCGTTTTTCAACCGTTTTGTCATGGGAAAACTGGAAGTACTTTTGCTTGATAAGTGATCTGTATTTAACTAAGAACGCAGTGTTGTTGATTGTAGGAAATATTCAGGGTATATTATTACCATTAGGGTAGGTAATATTTGTGCATTTCTGTAGGATTTTTTTTGTTATCAGTATCATTTTTATGACTGATATTCATGCAAATACTGATGCTGCGCGTGCGTCGCGTTCGGCAGGAGATATTGCACACGATCTTTTAGGTCACGACCTGCTAAGTGAGAATTACCGCTTTACGTCGAGAGAGACAGGTGCTCGTAGCATCAAGGATTCACGTGCATTTATTAAAGAAAATGGCGATATTTCGTTTAGATTCAAGCGGATTAAACTGAACGGTTTGAAGACGGTTTCTGCGCAGGATTTCAAGCATCATTGGGTCCCCTATGTTGGTAAGCGTATTCGGCTTTCGGTGATTGGGCGAATCGTGAAGAAAATAGAATCTGATCTTCGCAGGCGTGGGTTGTTGCTTGCGCGTGTGGTGATTCCCCCCCAGGATATTCATCCAAAGAAGGGTACTATTCAGGTAGATATTTACGAGGGAACACTTGGTCACGTGCGTGTAGAGGGTGGGACGAAAGAGATTCGTGGACAAATCTATAATCAGCTAACAGACATTGCCCGTGGGAAATCTCTCAACCTGTCAGATATTGAGGAGCGGTTACGATTCGTTAAAAAGACACCGGGTTATGTTATTCGCCATGTTCTTGCGCCCTCAAAAAAGATTAAAGACGCGACAGATCTTGTCATGATCGTTGAGCGTAAAATATATGTGAAAGCCGGATTGATGTTTGATAATTCGGGGAACCGGTTGTCAGGGAAGCAACGAATGGGTGCTGATGGTGTTGTTTTTAATACATTTGGGCGCAGTAAAACATTATTTGGAACGATCCATGATGTTCGTATGAGTAATTTCCATTTTTATCGCCTAAGGCAAACGCAATTTTTAGGAGACAATGGTACCCGCGGATATCTGGAATATGTACAATCACGTTCAGACCCGAAGGTTTCATTTGATATGAAATCACGTTTTGATTATGTAAATCTGATGATTATGCACCCCCTGATTTACCGTCAAGATCAAGAGTTGAAGATACGTTTTGCGCTTGATGGACAGAATGATGCCGCGCGAATTGGTGGGTTGCGCACAAAAGATGATTATATTCGTGCCGTACGTTTTGGTATTCTCTACAACCGTACATATGCACGAGATTTCTGGGAACTTTCAGTAATGGGACATCGGGGAATTACGGGCGTTTTGGGGGGAGGTAACACAATTCGACCGAGTAAAGTAAATGGAAAAGCCAGCTTCCACTATCTTGATGGGCGGGGAATCTGGGCGCATCAAATCACTGATCGATTATCGTTTGCGCAAATGTTTTCGTGGCAATATTCAGGAACACCACTCTTAGCCACGGAAGAAATGTCAATAGGATCCTCAAACTTTGGACGTGGATATGATAGCGCTGAAATTACAGGTGACCACGGAATCGGTGGTGTTTTTGAGTTGCGTTATATGTTGCCAAAATTTAGTAAGTATATAGATTTTATACAGTTGTTCGGGTCATATGGTCTTGGATACGTGAAAAATTCACGTCTGAAGATAGACAGCGAACGATCAGCGTCAGTGGCGTCTGTTGCGGCGGGTGTGCGGGGGCAGTTGTTTGATCATCTATCCTTTAGCTATGAGGCCGCAAAACCATTAACACGCACGGTTGCTTTGCGTAAGAATCGTAAGCTTCATCATTCAGTAAAAGTTACCTATAAAGTAAAGTTTGATAAAAAGTATAAACTATTAAAAAAATAACTATTTTTTAATAAAAGATATATAAAATTTAATTTAGTTTTATCGTTTTGTTTTGATTGGCTAATCGCTCTAAACAGCTTGACCGACTTTTAAGTATAGTGATTTTATTCGCTGTGGGGTCATTATTTTCATCCAGTGATTTACCCACTGGGGGATCCGTTGTTGGCGGAACAGCCGGAATTTCTAGCACACCAGATAAAGTCACCGTTACTCAAAGTACTGATCGTGCCATCGTGAACTGGAATAAATTTAATGTTTCGCACGGTAAAGAGTTCCGCTCTGTTCAGCCCGGAAATGGATCGGTGCTGTTTAACCGAGTTGTTGGGGGGAATCCAAGCTACATTGCTGGAAAAATGACCGCAGTAACTCCTGATGGACGCAGTGCCGGCACACATATTGTTGTTAGCAACGGTGCGGGTATAACCGTGGGTGGGGGCGCGGTGTTTGATGCAAACGGTGTTGTTCTTACAACCCGGGATGTACGCAACGCTGATTTTATGTCCGGATCGAACAGTTTTTCAGGTAGCTCTGATGCGGCGATCACTATTGCAGGGGATATTAATGTTGCCCGTCGGGGGTCGTGGATTTCTTTTGTTGGATCAAGTGTTGCCCATACAGAGGGACAGTTTTTAGCCGCGCCCTTTAGCAAAATTGTGCTCGCCGGTGCCGAAGCATTTAGTTTAAACCTGGACGGAGCTGATGGATTGGTGGAGTTTGTCCCTGATCCTTCTAAGGCATCACGTTCTCTTGCTGTGCAGTTGGTGCGAAGTACGTCAATCAATGCTGAGAATGGGTATGTGTTGTTACAAACTCAGGATGTTCATGATGCTGTTTCGGGAACGATCAGTGTTGATGGTGTTGTGGAATCTAGCAGAGCCGTAAAAGGTGAGGGCGGTGTTATTCGCTTACTTGGAGGAGAGGGAGCAAGCGTCAATGTTGGTGGTGCACTTCGTGCAAGAGCACCACCAGGTGCAGACACCCGCGGAGGAACCATTCACGTCACTGGAGATGATGTGAATATTTCTGATTCGGCGACCCTCGATGTATCCGGCGATAAAGGTGGCGGCCGCATCCATATAGGCGGCATTATTGGTGCCGATAGCGCATCCCGTGTGTCAACATCTGGCATATCATATCGGGATGCGAATGACGTTTACATAGGTGCAGCGTATCTTTCAGCAGATGCTATTGATCAGGGTGATGGTGGTGTGGTTGATATGTGGGCCAATGATCATCTGACATTTGGGGGGATCACGCGCGCGCGCGGAGGCACACGCGGGGGAAATGGGGGGCGCATTGAAACATCAAGCCCGAACCCCATGGATCGATTGGCCAGTTTTAGCGTTGATACGCGAGCACCCTTGGGAAAAATGGGAACGTACACCATTGATCCCCAGGATATTGAGATTGGAGCAGATTCAGGATCTGGTGCACATGTTGTTGCAATCACAACTCTTTTAACAGATTTAACGACGACAAACGTAACGCTTGATACAGAAACACTTTCGCTTGGTGTTACCGGAGGAACACATAGTATAACGCTCAATTCTCCGCTGGGGATTCCGGATTCCACTGCTGGTGAATTAACCCTCTCAGCAAGTGGAGATATCGATATTCTCTCCCCACTTTCTCATGAAGGATCAGGTTTGTTAGAGGCGACAGCTGGAGGATCTTTGAACATTAACGCAAGTGTTTCAAATCATGGAACTGGAGGAATGGATTTATATGGTATTGGAGGAGTTTCGATTCAGAATCAAATATCCAACTCAGGCTCAGGAGATTTGAACATATCTGCTTACAACCCGAATGAAGTAAATATAAGTTCTAGTGAACTTACTTTCACAGGGGTAGATTCTGGTCTTAGCCTTACAGGGTCTGGAAATATTACTCTCGTTGCAGATACATATATAGATATTAGAGACATTGGAACAGCATCAGGTGAAGGGGGGGATGCAAGTCAAATATCTCTGACAGGTAGTGGTGATTTATATTTTGTTTCAAGTATGTCAAGTATCGGAGAGGTGTATTTTATAGATGGTGGGGCAATTGATCGAACCAGTCATACAGGCTTGGTTTTGTGTTATTGGGGGTTTCCAGATTACATCACAGATGAGTATTCTATAGAGGCTCCGAGTTGGAATGTTTTGAAAGAAAAAATGACCGGTGTTGATGTGTATTACCGCTGGATTTATAGCCCCGAAAATTATGACAGCATACGATCTTTGTGGACACCGGTGACTGAAGGCGGAGTTACAGGAGAGGGTGCAAGTAAGGGGTCTTACGCACTCTTTAACGATATTACGCTTAGTGATGGTGACCATGACCTAACACGAGTTGCAAGCACCGAATTTACGGGTTATTTCTCAGGAGAAGGAAACACAATAACCATTGATAGATCCTATACACACGCGCGATTTTTTAGGTCACTTTTCCCTCTTGCCATTAACCCAGATTGGGATGCGTCAGCGGGTCGTGAAATTCCGACAATTCGAGATCTCAATTTAGTGTACGGATCACACTACGGAAACGCTGAGGGCGTGGGTCCCGTAGCAGGTCAATTTACTGGATACATGAAAAACGTCAAGGTCATATCAGGTGAAATTGACACGCGGGGACTGGATTATCGCGGAGGTCTTGTCGGTAAGGTTCTTGATAAAGGGTGGTTTGTTGGAAATACGGTAGAGAGCTTTAATATTGAGAATCTCACTGCGACTGGATCTAATAAAGGAAATCATATAGGGGGTCTGGTTGGGGGTGCTGTATGCGATGCAGGAGTAAAATTGGATCTGAAGTTTGAAAATAACACCGTTACAACCCTAACAGTTGATGCTGATTCGTATCAGGGGGGACTAATGGGCAGTGCTATCGGTTTAAATGGATCATCAGGAGAGTCTGCTGGAAATGTTACTGTTAGTGGAACAAATAATACAACGACCTCAGTTACCCTTACTGGTGATGATAACCTTGGTGGGTTAATAGGCTATGTTAAAGGAGGAGATAGTGATAGCGGTGGTGGCGCTGCAGGTATAACGATTACGGGAAATACCCTGGGAACAGCAAATATAACCGGGAGTAATTATTTAAGCAGCATGGTAGGACAAATCAGGGGTGGCGGTGGCGGGGATAGTTCCAGTATTGGCCAAAATGGAGGAAGTGTAGTATTTACGTGTCGAAATAACACAACATTATCCACAACAATTCATGGAACAGATAACATTGGCCACTTTATTGGTTATTTTCGTGCGGGTGATGGTGGTTTTCATACATCAGGGACAAGCCATGGAAATGGGGGGTTTGCCCGTGTTACTGTTGAAGAAAATACTGCGGATGCACTATACATAAGTGGTCAAGATTATCTTGGGGGTATGTTTGGGGCTTTATCTAAGGCGAGTGCTCAGACGGAAGATTTATCTGGTACTCTTATCGTCGTAACGCAAGATAATTTAATTTTGACACTAGGTATTAAGGGTAGGGAATATACCGGTGGTTTCTATGGTTTTATGGATGGGGTCCCTTCATCTGGGGGGGCATCGTACGAAGAAACTCCGTTCAACTTGGATATATTGAGGCATCGGGTGATTTTTCGGGGGGGCTTATAGGTTTTGCAGAAAATCTTTCAAGTTCATCATCTATTTCTGATAACACAGTAAAAGTTCATATGATTGGAAGTGGCGATTATACAGGTGGTTTATTTGGGCAACTAACAAATCCAGCAGATATTACTTTTACTGTTAGTGAAAATACAAACACAGGAAAATTGATGTTTGATACATCAACAATTACGGGGGGAATAGCCGGCCGTGTAACGTCTTTAGACTTATTATCGGGAACAAACACCTGGACCAGCGGAGGTGATTTGCAAAATGTTACTCTTGCTGGGGTTACCTTTGATCAGACATCACTGGGTGCTTCATATGCAGAGCCGAACCGTTTCGTTGGACAAATAGATGCCACAACCGTTGCTGACACTTATGATGATGATGATGACGTATTGACAGGTACCAACGGCACCATTGAATGGAATTTAGATAGTGGCGGTATTGCAAAGTATGTAGATGTA
>CAYGTJ010000006.1:0-16855 GCA_964352755.1 uncultured Alphaproteobacteria bacterium | reverse complement strand
CTTTCAGACTATCTAGGGCGCGCTCGAGGTTGTCGGCAACAGAAAGCATTTCCCGGGCAAAACCTGTCATGCCAAATTTGAGCGCTTCTTCTTTTTCTTTCAGGGCACGTTTGCGGACGTTTTCTGCATCGGCAAGAGCACGCATGAGTTGATTGCGTAACTCCTCCGTTTGATCTGGGGTTTTATCCTCGGCCTGGGAAGAGTCATTTGATGCATCTGTATTATCTATATTTGTGTCTTTAAGTACGTGTGCCGCCTCGTTGTCACCGAGCAATTCAGAGATTGCAGATTCCATTTCTTTATCAAGAGGCGTTTCTTTGTTCGTTGTCATTTGTTTTTCCTTTTAAGTTGGGGTGAGCGTTAATCAAAAAATTGTGAAAGAAATTGTGCTGTATAATTCACGATGGGAATTACTTTTGAGTAATTGTAAGAGCTAGGCCCAATAACCCCGATTGTTCCGATAACGTGTCCTTTTGCATTTTGATAAGGGGATATCACAAGCGCACTATCGCTATGTGCAAATAGGGGATTTTCGGATCCAATAAAAATTTGTACGCCTTGGGCATTAAGTGCCGAATCAATAAGCTCAGAGATATTATGATGATTCTCCAGTGATGAGAGAAGTTCCCGCATGTGTGCGAGGTCTTTTTCCACGGCCTGGGTATGGATTAGATTGGCGGTGCCGCGGACAATAAATTGATGCTGGATGGTTTCTGAGCGAATAACATGGATGCCCTTTTTTACCAATTTGCGTGTGAGATCGCTGAGGGAAGCTCGATCTTTTTGAATGTGGTCATCGATGCACTCCCACGTTTGAGAGAGTGTTTGTCCTTTCGAATGGGCGTTAACATAACGTTCTGCCTGGGCAAGGATATCACTTGAAAGATCACAATCAAGCTCAAGAACACGGTTTTCAACACGGCCATCTTGCATGACCAAAACCAGCAAAACACGCCGACTTGATAGGGGTACGAATCGCAAGCTTTCAAGCGTTTCATTGTGACGCGGGGCACTGATAATGCCCGCACATCGGCTGATTTGGGAAAGTGTTGTCGAAAAGTGATTCAATCGTTGCTCAACAGATTCACCAGGAGAACTTTGAATGCGCTCACAAAGGGCGCGCTTATCATCCCCTGAGATATCCTGCACCTCCATGATGTTACGGACAAAATATTGCAATCCGCCTTCAGTCGGCAGACGCCCAGCTGAGATGTGTGGAGAATATAAAAAACCTTTTTCCTCAAGATCACTCATTACATGGCGTAGTGTTGCCGATGAAAGCGAGATGTTTTTCTGTTGCGCAAGAGCGCTTGATCCAACTGGATGACCTGTGTTCCAGTAGGATTCAACAATATGCGATAATATTTGACGTTCGCGGGTTGAAAGTGTTTCCATTGCAAAAATATCTTACTTACTTGGTGCAAGTAGTTCCTACGTGAGAAAATATCAACTTTTTGTACACAAGTGTGTTGGATTTAGCTAGGTTATAGCAAAACTATATGACAAATACAACTCGGAGTTATCAATGCGTACAAATGCTCGCCGCCCTAACCAATTACGATCAATTGAAATTATCCCTGGCTATAATCCCTATGCAGAAGGATCGTGCCTCATTAAATCAGGAAATACACACGTAATATGCACAGCAAGTGTTGAAAATCGTGTACCTCCCTTTATGCGTGGCAAGGGTGAAGGGTGGGTTACAGCTGAATACGGTATGCTTCCGCGTGCGACTCATGATCGCATTGATCGTGAGGCCACCAAAGGGAAAGCCAGCGGGCGGACGCAAGAAATCCAACGTCTCATTGGGCGTTCCCTGCGTGCTGTTGTTGATATGAAAAAACTGGGTGAGCGTCAAATTCGTATCGATTGTGACGTTATTCAGGCTGATGGTGGTACGCGAACGGCTGCAATATCGGGTGCATATGTGGCTTTGTCATTGGCAATCAGCCATTTACTTGAAACAAAGATGATTGCACAAAATCCATTGACCCATCAAGTGGCGGCGATTTCATGCGGTATCGTTAAAGATACGCCCGTTCTTGACCTTGATTATATGGAAGATAGCTCCGCCCAGGCCGATGCAAACTTTATTCTCACAAGCGCCGGTGACATTATTGAAATTCAAATGACGGCGGAAGAAAAACCCTTTTCTCCGGATGAGTTTGCGCAAATGATGGCGCTTGCGACCGATGGGATCAAACAAATCTGCACACTTCAAAATGATGTTATTAAAAATCATCGTATGAGTGATCTCCAAAAACACTTTGAAAAGTAACTCTTGTGACAGAAAAAAACACCCACCAGTTTATACGTGATTACGGGATTCCCTTTGGTTACTGGCCGTTCAAAATGTGTGAGCTTCAAAAGGATTATGCGCGGGTTTTAAGTGTCGTGAATAGTGAGGCCAAAGCCCGCGATCTGGTGGCGACACTGCGCAGTATGTTTCCCAAAGAACGCGTGATTCATATTCCGGCCTGGCCGTGTGTCCCCTATGACCGCCAAGGACCACGAAGAAGTATTGTTGCGGCTCAAAATAATGCGCTTCATGCGTTGGCTGATCAAAAACCAGCATTTGTTGTGACGTCGTTGCGGGGTATTTTTCAGCTTTATCCTGGTAATCAACATGCAAAAACCCGTGTGCGCACGCTTACCACAGCACAGGAATTTATGCGTGAAGAATGGATTCCTTTTCTCGATGATGGGGGGTATTTACGCGTTGATACAGTGCGGGTAGAAGGCGAATATGCCGTGCGCGGAGGGATTTTCGACATTTTTCCTCTCGGCAGCCAAGACCCGGTGCGCGTTGATCTTTTCGATACAGAAATCGAGAAAATATTTACCTTTGATCCCTTGTCACAACGACGGGGAGGGGAAATCAAAACGATAAATATCCCTGTGGCCAATCAACAGTTTAATGATGCAGAGATTGCGGATATTCGCATGCGTTTTCAAGCTGAATTTGGAAATGAAAGTGGGAAAAGTGACCTCTGTCAGGCACTCATAGCCAAGGGATTTCATAGTGAGGTTGCGTGGGTGGGGGAAATCGCCCACGGGTTGATGCAATCACTTGCCCAACTCATCGCCCCTGATGTGATCGTGAGCGATGAAGATATTTCTTCCCAGCTCGTTCGTTTTAGCGAAGAAGCTCACACACATTATGATTTGCGAATACACGGTGACGAACCCTTTGCCCTATCTCCCGAGCGAATCTTTATCACGGCGGAGGGGCTTGCGCGTGACTTTGCCCAGTGTAAGCGCGTATACATTTTGGATTCTCTTCTCCATGGAAAGGAAATCCACCCCCAGCAACCACTCTCTCTTGCCGCCGCTGGTTACATAAATGATGCGCGCCACTCAAACGTAGATACCGAATCTGAATCCACCCGCAAAATTCAATCAATTGTTGCGCATGCACGCACGCAAGGACACCGCCTGTGTGTTGCTGTTTCGTCACCTGGAAATCGTGCGCGTCTTATCGATATGTTTGGGGCGCTTAAGATTAAACCCCAAACCAACAAGAGTATGGCGCAGTTTTATAGTGACCCTGGAACATTTCGTGTTTCCCTGAATGCGTGGCATTTGTCACAAGGATGCGTGTTTAATGGGAATGTGATTGTTGCTGATTCGGATGTTTTGCCTTCTGCGATGTCTTCCAAAAAAAATCGCTCGCACACAGATCTTTTCATTGCCGAAGCAAGTACACTTTCTGTCGGTGATTATGTGGTGCATGAAGATCACGGCGTTGGACAGTTTATTGGGTTGGAAACAGTTGATATTTTATCGGCACCCCATGATTGTGCTGTAATCATTTATCAGGGCGATGACAAACTTTTTGTGCCTGTTGAAAATATTGATGTCCTCTCACGCTATGGTAACCAAGACACACCAGCGGTTCTTGATAAACTAGGAAACCCAAGCTGGCAAACGCGTCGGGACAAGGTGCGCAAGGATCTCTTGGAAATGGCAAAGGAACTCGTTGAGATTGCCGCCCAGCGTGAACGCACCCCTGCCACCGCCTTTCCTCTCACCGGAATATATCATGAGGTCGTCGCGCGCTTTCCCCATTTACCAACACCGGATCAAGCAAGCGCCATTAGTGAGGTTGAAGAGGACTTATCATCCGGGCGCTTGATGGATCGTTTGATTTGCGGTGATGTTGGTTTTGGAAAAACGGAAATCGCAATTCGTGCCGCGGCTCAGGTGGCCGGAAACGGCGCTCAGGTTGCCATTGTTGTGCCAACCACATTGCTCGCACGCCAGCATTTTCGGAATTTTATCGATCGATTTGAAGGAATGCCGCTTCGTATTAAGCAGCTATCGCGTTTTACAAAGCCAGCGGAAGTCCGTCAAATTAAAGAAGATCTTGCAAAAGGAACTGTTGATATTGTTGTGGGAACACATGGGCTTTTGCATCAAAGTGTTTCCTTTAATAATCTAGGGCTCTTAATCGTTGATGAAGAACAGCACTTTGGGGTGAAACAGAAAGAGCGCTTGAAAAAAGTCGCAAAGGATTTACACATTCTTACACTCACCGCTACGCCTATCCCTCGCACGCTCCAAATGTCACTGACAGGTGTTCGTACCCTTAGCATCATGGCGACACCACCGGTAGACCGTTTGCCCGTTTATACCCAGGTGTGTGAGGACAAAAATGCAATGTTCCGTGAAGCTCTCATGCGTGAAAAAAGTCGTGGAGGCATTAGTTACGTCGTTTGCCCGCGGTTATCCGATCTTGATGCAATGAAAGAAAATTTGATCAAGCTTCTGCCTGATTTTTCGTTTGCCGTGGCTAGTGGCCAAATGCATCGAGATGATCTTGATTCAGTAATGACAGACTTTGCCGATCAGAAATTTGATGTGCTGATATCCACAAACATTGTTGAATCGGGCCTTGATATTCACGATGCGAATACCATGATCATTTATCGGGCGGATATGTTTGGACTTGCGCAATTGTATCAACTTCGCGGGCGTGTGGGACGCGGAAAAGCCCGCGGATACGGTTATCTTACCTACCCCAAGAACACGGTGTTAAACTCTCAGGCGCGTCGTCGTCTTGAGGTAATGGAAAGCCTTGATAAACTCGGTGCTGGGTTTCAATTGGCAAGTTACGATCTTGATATTCGCGGTTCTGGAAATGTTCTGGGGGAACAACAATCTGGTCATATTCGTGAGGTCGGTGTCGAGATGTATCAGCATCTCTTGCAAGAAGCACTTGCGGAAATGAAATCAACTCCTGTGGATAGTAATGCGCGTGGTTCACCTCATAAATCCCCGCAGATTAATCTTAGTTTTCCTGTTCTTTTGCCAGAAGAATATATACCTGACCTTTCGACCCGTCTTGAAGTGTATCGCCGCAGTGCGAAATGTGAGGATAATCAAGAACTTGATGAACTACGCTATGAGGTGATTGATCGTTTTGGTGCACTCCCCGAAACAGCTTTGAATTTCTTTGCGTTGCTGGAGTTGAAAATCCTTTGCAAAAAAATATCAATCCAGTCCGTAAGTGTGGGAACACGAGGGGTGGTTATTGGTTTTTATGACCGAGGCGTTTTAAATCCAGAACGCTTGATTTCCTTCATTAATCTGAATAAAGGCACAGTAAAGTTGCGCCCCGATCAAAAACTGGTTTTCATACGTGTGTGGGCGTCACTTGAACAACAAATGACTGGTTTAAAAACCATCCTACGTGATCTAACAAATGCCCTGATGATGGGTTAAGCGGATGCTTTTAAATCTTCAAGGGGTATGTTCTTCGACATATCGGGAAGCTCAAGTGAATGAATTAACTGGCGCAGTTCCTGACGTGCGGCCACATGTGAAGCACTTAGGGGGCGATCTGCATCATGCATATCCAGCAGCGTAAGCCCTGAGAGGAAAAGTTCGCGAAAAATAACACGCTCTGTAAATCCTTCGGCAACACGGAACCCAATACGGTTTGATATAACCTCAAGAACCCGCGCCATTTCAACTTTGTTACGGGCTTGTATATGTGACAAACGGTTGCGAAGGACTATCCAGTCAACAGGAGGTAGGTTCGATGCGAGGCGTTGTTTTTTCTGGTTCCACACAGTTTCAGCATAGGTACTGGGGCGCATGGAATCGCGGTCGCGGTTCTTTTCATTAATTTCAATGCGCACTAAGAGATCAAGATCAACGAAACTATCATTCATTGGCGTGATGAGTGTATCTGCAAGCGTGTGTGCGTAGCTTGATAAAAATGTATCGTTTCCTGCGGTATCAATGACGATAAAATGATTACCTGCCAGCGCATTCATCGTCTCTGCAAAGCGTGCCCTTTCTTCAGCTTGAGCCTCAGGGATCATTTGTTTTGTGCTGCGGTGAATGGCCTTATGTTCAGGCATAGGCAGTGACGGATGGTGGGCAAGACCATGATTTTCGCGATTGGTGATGTACCGGGTTAATGTGCCCTGGCGCGCATCAACATCAATGGACCCCACTTTGTGTCCCATACGTAAAAGTTGCACAATAATATGCATCGATATTGTTGACTTACCTGTTCCGCCTTTTTCATTTCCGAGAACAATAATATGAGGTTTGTTTACAGCCACCTGAATTTTCCAATTTCTTTCATTTATAACTTAGCGTTTATTATCATTTTTCGCAATACGAACTACAGACGTGAAGGACGATCCGTTTTCATTCGAACAACAGGTGAGGTCATAACGGACATCAGTGCGCGTCGAAAGGACTCAGTTCCCCGGGAAATAACGTGTGCATAGTTTTGCAATCCGTGTGCAAAACCACCTGTGGGATCATCACCCTCAAAATGTGATTCCATGGTTAATCCTTCTGGATGTTTCATTCCTGCAAAAGGAATGCCAACAACACTGTACGTATCAAGGTGAGGTGTGGGGTCAGCTTTATCATATACACGAAATAACTCAAAACGTTCGGCAAACGAAGTTGCGGCCGTTCGCGAAAAAATAGGCGGAGATCCCACCGTTGCAAAAAGTGCCTTACGAAGCCCAAGGCGTGCGGCGGCCATCCATCCAGCGGCGAGCATTGTTGATCCCCCCATACTATGGCCGAGAAAGAGCGTTGGCTTTTCGTCGCTAAGATGTTCGGTGAGGGTGGCGAGCAATGATTTTCCACGCTCAGCGTATCCACGATGTACGAACCCTTTGTCTGCTGTGTTTCCCGTTAAATCAGCGACAGGAACGGGCCCAAGTTGGGCATTAACGAGGAAGTCACTGGCGCTTTCTGTCAGTGTTCCTGAATCAAAACGGCACCCACGTGCACTCACGAGTCGACATTCCGGAAAATCCACAAAAACCAGACCTGTGTCATGCGGATCAGATTCCGGATAGGTAATCGCGCCCCCATTGTGTGTGAGGATTTTAGCTGCTGCTTCTCCTGATGTGCCCCCATATGTAAGGTGCATCACGGCCACAGCAAGATTTGAAAGGTGTGCGGGGGCATGTCGGGGGTCTTCAAATTCGTGAAAGAAGTCTCTCAGGGTATACGTCCCCAAAAGTACAGAGGTAATGACACTTAGGGCAAAAATCACGTTAAATTTACGTTGAGTTAGAATATGAGCCAGAACCATTTTATTGTCCTTATTATTAATGGAGGTGGTGTGTTTCCTTGTGCTAGGTATGAATGAAATTGCAGAGCACAGGGTAGTGAATAAATCCCTATTGGGGAATATGCATGTTGTTATTATTTGTAACTGTGAATCTAAATTAGCAGAAAAATAAGAATAGGTACATAGATGTAGTTAAAATTTTTTACAAATAGGAAAACACCTTTATAGAGATTGTAAAAAACAAATGAAAATTAATTTATTATTAAGTAATTTTAATTTTCTTTGCGAAATAAGAAAAAACTTGCCGCACTCGCACAAATTCCAACAAGGGCAATAATGAGCGTTGCGATTGCGTTTATCTTTGGGGTCACGCCAGTACGAATTTGTGAGAAAATCTCAACAGATAATGTTGTTGCCCCGGGGCCGTTTAAAAAACTTGCTAAAATCACATCATCTAATGAGAGCGTGAATGCCAATAGCCATCCTGATAGTAAGGCTGACGCAATCACAGGCAGGGTGATTTGCCAGAACACTTGAACGGGTTTTGCGCCTAAATCAAGGGCGGCTTCCTCAAGGTGTCGATCGACCTCGAGTAAGCGGCTACGCACGATAATAAGAACATAGGCCATACCAACGGTGGCGTGAGCTGCCACAATTGTTTGTGTCCCCAACTGTTTCGGCCACCCAATGAGCGCATTCATTTGCACGAAAAGAAGCAACATCCCAAGCCCAAGCAAAATATCAGGCAGAAAAATGGGGACGTTTACCATTGATGTAAAAAGATCGCGCCCCCAAAACCGGCGATAACGAACAATGATGAAGGCACCAAGTGTTCCTAAGAATAGCGCAAGTGTGGCGCTTTGCAGGGCAATCTGAAGACTGACCAAAACGGCCTTAACAATTGCGGTGTCTTGAAAAAGAGCTTCATACCATCTGAATGAAAAACCCCCCCACAACCCAGGTGTTCGAGCTCCACTGAACGAAAAAATAACTACCATTACAATGGGAAAATAAAGAAACGCAAAACCAAGTCCAAGAAATAAACGGCTAATCAGTGATGATTTCATGATGCCATTTCCCCAGGTTTGGTTGGGTTGTCTTTGGATGTGAGGCGTTCACTCATAAAGAGTGGGCCTAAAATGAAACCCATTAAAACGATTGCAAGTGCCGCGGCTTGCGGCCAATCGGCACTGCCAAAAAACTTCAACCATACTATTTTACTAATCATGTACTCATTGATACTGCCGAGGAGTTCAGGTATCACGTATTCGCCCATAACAGGCACAAATACAATCAAACAGCCCGCATAAATACCTTGCCGGGAAAGAGGGAAAATAATTTTCCAGAACGCCCGCATGGGAGGACAACCAAGATCATATGCAGCCTCAAGCAACCGATAATCAATACGACGCAAGGCCACGTAAAGAGGTAAAACCATGAAGGGAAAGTATGAGTAAACAATTCCCAGACATACAGAAAACAGGGTGTTGTTTAGTTTGAGCGGAGATGTGATAGCGCCAATCCAGATGAGAAAGTTATTTGCAAGGCCATTTGTTCCCAAAATACCGATCCATGCATACACCCGAATTAAAAAGGGCGTCCAAAAAGGAAGCATCAGCGCAGTGATTAGAAAAAAACGATAGCGCGCATCAGCGCGTGCGATTCCATATGCAACAGGATAACTAACAATCAAGCAGAAAAAAGTCGCAATGGTCGCAATCATCAATGAGCGCATCAATGCGGTTGCATATATGGGGTCGTTATAGAGCTCTAGATATTTGCTCACGTTTATTTGTATGACAAGTGTTTGTCCCTCAAGCCATCGCATGAACCCCTGAATTGGCGGAATCTCATACCCTTCTTGCGTTAGGCTGATTTGTAAGATTGAAAGCAGCGGAGAAATTAAAAATATGGTTATCCATGCGAACGGAATAAAAATCAACAGGTGTCGATAGAGTTTTTGCCTGGTTGAAACGTGTCTATTTTCCACAGCTCTAGCCCGTTAAAATAATGGCACTATGGTTATGCCAATGCAGATAAACTTCGTCTTCCCAGGTAATCGTTCGCTCCGCAAGGCGCACCAAGTTTGGTTGTGTCGCAAGAACTACTTTGCCAGACTCAAGGCGGACATAATATACAGAAATGTCACCTTGATAGGAAATTTCATCAACCACACCTTTTAAGCTATTAAAAGGGGGATTTGATGGTTCCTTTGACATAAAAATTTTCTCAGGGCGAATGGCAACACTTACATGTGCCCCACCGGGAATTGTTGCCGCATGGCTCACGTAAAACTCAGTTGATGAATCATCGCCTTTGACTCTCACAAAGTCATGTCCGTTTTCGGTGACAATGCCATCAAAAATATTTATCCAACCAAAGAAATCCGCAACGTAACGTGAGTTTGGATATTCATAAATCTCGTTAGGGGTACCAATTTGGCGAATTTTCCCTTCTTCCATAATGCCAGAACGCGTTGACATGGTCATTGCTTCTTCTTGGTCGTGGGTAACCATAATGAACGTGACGCCGACGTGTTCTTGAATGTTGACCAGTTCAAATTGCGTGCTTTCGCGCAATTGCCGATCAAGAGCAGCCAAGGGCTCATCAAGCAAGAGAAGTTTGGGGCGCTTAATGAGGCTGCGTGCAAGAGCTACACGTTGTTTCTGTCCACCAGAAAGATGTTGCGGTTTTCGTGAGGCATAATTTTCCATCCGCACTAACCGCAACGTTTGAGCAACGCGCTCGTCAATCTCATCGCGGGAAAGGCCTTCTTGCTCGAGTCCAAAGGCAACGTTTGCATGTACATTCATGTGTGGGAAAAGCGCATACGACTGAAACATCATATTTACCGGGCGCTTAAAAGGGGGTTTATTTGTTACATCAACGCCATCAATATAGATACGCCCAGACGTTGGCGAATCAAGCCCAGCCAATATCCGTAAAAGTGTTGTTTTTCCGCACCCAGAGGGGCCGAGGAGTGAAAAAAACTCTTCCTTGTAAATAGATAAAGAAACGTTATTCAAAATAGGGACACCATCAATCTCTTTCGAAACATTGACAATTTCGATGTAGGGTTGCGCCGTGGGATCTTGCCAAGGCTCGAGTGAATTGGGGCGCTGGAGTGCCATTGTTAAATTACATTTCGCATATTCTAGTAGTACCACAACATTGCAAGGGAGTATTTGAAAAAAATGCCCAGAGCAGAGTTAATTTGGCATGAGTTTTTGATAGAGTTTTGACCTAATAAGCCTTAGAGCTAATAAACTGAAGGCCGGGTACTTGCGTAACCGGCCAACAGTTTATTTTAGGGAGGCTATGTAAGAGAACTACTTCTTACAAAACTAAATTTAGTTACTTACTCCTCTATCTTCAAGCGCTATTTTTTCCTCGTTACTATGACGTCTTGGCATGAGTGGTGGCGGGGTGTTTGTTTTCGGGGCGTGAAAGCCTTATTCTGCGGGGATCTTTTGTGAATTTTGTATAGACCCTTTCATCCGCTTTGTTATAGCTCGACTTTCCATCGGGCAAAATATATGCCCTGAGCAAAATAACAAGTTCGGTAATCTGGCGCTGGTCGTCTTTTGCGCGCATGACATTCTCAATGCCTGGTATGGGGGTGCGTGCATCGTGATTGTCTGCGCGTTCTTCCATTAATCCCCCGAGGACAATTACCTCACCGGAATGAATTTGAATAATTGAATCAATCTCGCGTACCTGTACCTCAGGCACCATAGATGACTTTACCGCAGCAGTTAAAATACCCACGGCCGGGTCTTCAACTTCATTTGTGATGCGGGTAATTGTCGGGCGTAAATTAAGGGTTATACGACCAGTTGTTAAGTCAATCGCAGGATGAACCGTCATAATCAATCCAATAGGGACTGTGTGAATTTCACTTGATGCGCGTTCTACGTCAGGGCGCGTGCTCGAGCGTGTTTCGCGGTTATAATGCACGCGAAAGAAGACGTGATTGGTCGCGGCTTTAAAAATAGCAGCATTGTTGTTGAGCGCGGTTAAGCGCGGGTTTGAGAGTGTGCGCACTGTGCCAAATGTTTTAAGTAGCCGCATGAACCCTGAGATATTTTTATGTGCGCCTCCGAGAGAAAAAACATTGCGCGCACCTGGGGCATTTGGCTCCTTATATCCAGCGGGTATGGCGAGTTTTCCAAAAGGTGCTGCCCCCACAAAACCCTGACGAATGGCCTGCCAATCAATACCTCCCTGGAAACTATCGTTTAAATTTACCTCGATAATTTTGGCTTCGATTAAGACCTGTGCGTTCGTTTGTCGTCGCAAATACGCAAGATACTCACGCACCAATTGATGCTGTTTATGCGGTGCCGTAAGAGTCAGAAGTCCCGCTTGTTTATGCAGGGAAAACCGTGCTTGATTAGGTTTTTTCTTAGGATCTATGTGTGAGGCAAAGAGAATAGATTTAATGTTTGTGTCGAGTTCCTGCCAAAAATCTAGTGTTGTTTCGCCAGATATTTTTGTTGTTGATCCATTAATCGCCGATGCCCCTGTTTGCATATTCGCCCCCCCCTCAGGGCCACTAAAAATATCGGTACCAATAACCATTGATGAATCTTTGTGACGTTTGACGTTGAGAAACTGAATTTCATAAGTCTTCGTATAGGGTTCATCAGGCAAAACGTGCAGGCTGTTCCCATCAATTTCGTAGGCAAGATCACTGACCTTCGCAATCTTACTCAGCAATTTTGCCGGTGTTTCATTGTGTGTGTTAATAAAAATATTTCCAGGTATTTTTGTGCGACTGATAAGGTTAATTTGCCCCAGTGATGCAATTTTGTGGATGAGTTCATGAATCGATATTTCGCCCGAAACACTCAGTTTCAGCGGGTGATGAAAGGCCTCACCCCAGGTTTCGTCTTTATAGGGTGCGGGTACAAAATCTGGTGCATCGTCAAAAATTGGTGAAGTTAAATTTGCTTCATATGATTCTTGAGAAGTTTTTAAACTCGGATCGTGGTATTTTGTATTCGTGCAGCCAGAAATAAGCAAAAAAAAGGCAATTCCTGCCAGTTGAACTGTCAATTTTAACATCACACCCTCATAACTTTGTTGAAGTACTTGTATCACTGACTTGATCTTTGACAATTAAAAAAAATGCACCCACGGGGGATTTTCTGAGGTTCGCATATTTCTGGACAATTCAATGTAAAGTTGCATAATGGCGATGTAATTTTAGGTGAAACGCATGAATGCCCTTCCACATAACAACTCCCCTATCAAAACCTCCGGGGAAGTACACGATTTTCTGCAGCGTGTGAATGATACGTACGCGGATGAATTGCGCGCAGTGAATGATGTGTTGCGCAGTTCTCTTGCGAGTATTGCGCCTGAAGTTCCCGAGATCGCCGGTTATGTTATTCGAAGTGGCGGCAAACGTTTGCGGCCAACGCTTGCGATCATTGCCGGGAAACTATTCGCACAATCAGATGAAACCTCACCTAACCTCACGCGTCTTGCCGCCGGCATCGAATGCATTCATACAGCCACCCTCTTGCATGATGATGTGGTCGATGAAGGCGGTATGCGCCGGGGGCAACCAAGTGCAAACGCCGTTTGGGGGAATGCTCTAAGTGTACTTGTGGGTGATTTTTTGCTTTCTCGGGCATTTGATTTGATTGTGAGTATCGAAAGCCTTGAGGTTGTTCGTATTTTAAGCACCACCGCGGGAAGCATTTCCGAGGGCGAGGTTTTGCAACTCACAAACCATAGCAACCTGCAGTTAACCCAGGATGATTATCTCAAAATTATTGAAGCCAAAACAGCACGGCTTTTTGCTGCTGGAATGCGGGCAGCAGGGGTCATAGCGGGGGCATCCACAGATGCGCAAGAGGCACTTTTTAGCTATGGAAATAACCTTGGTGTCTTGTTTCAACTCGTTGATGACAATCTTGATTATCTTGTTTCAAGTAATGTGATGGGTAAATCCCAAGGCGAAGATTTCCGCGAGGGAAAGGTCACGTTGCCTGTTTTGTTGGCCTACGCCCGTGCCTCAGCGGATGAAAAGAAATTTTGGGAGCGGGTGTTTGTACGGAAAGAGACCGAGCCCGATGACTTCCTTATCGCCGTGACCTATATGAAAAAACACCACGTATTTGATCAAATAATGGGTATTTGTTATAAATATGTTGAGCAAAGTAAAAATTCCCTACGTGCCCTGCCCCAGGTGCCTGGGCTTGACTTCTTATATGAAATGGTGGACTTCTGTTTATCCCGAAAGAAATAGGTGATCATGACTGCTGAAAATATCGAAAAACTTGCCCAAATCACCCATGCCCTCACGCTGATGCGGAGGTGTCTTTGACTGGGATCAGCTAACCACAACCCTTGCAGATCTCGATAGTCAGGCACAAAACCCAGACCTTTGGAATGATTCATCGTCCGCACAAAAACTTATGAAACAACGTGAGGGCGCCCAGCGAAAGGTTTCTCTTGTTGTTGATAATGAAAAAGAAGCCCTGGAAATAAAAGAACTCCTTGAGCTTGCCGATTCTGAAAACGATTCAGCAACCGCCGCAGAGGCAACCGATCTTCTTGATAATCTTGTGCAGCGTGTTGAGCGCCAGCGTCTCGAAACCTTGCTATCGGGTGAAGCCGATGAAAATAGTTGTTTTCTCGAAGTGCACGCCGGAGCTGGAGGCACCGAAGCCCAAGACTGGACAGAGATGCTCCAACGGATGTACATGCGGTGGGGCGAGCGTCGTGGGCTTAAGGTGCGCACGGTTGATTATCTGCCCGGTGATGGTGCGGGTGTGAAATCTGCCACAATGGAAATTCAGGGATTTCAGGCCTATGGCTGGCTCAAATCTGAAAAAGGCGTTCATCGTCTTGTGCGCATTTCACCCTATGATTCGAACAATCGGCGACATACGAGTTTTGCATCCGTGAACGTTTATCCGATCGTTGATGATAATATTAATATCGTTGTTGAAGATAAAGATATCCGCATTGATACGTATCGCGCCTCAGGTGCCGGCGGCCAGCACGTTAACACAACAGATAGTGCCGTGCGCATTACCCATATTCCAACAAACATTGCCGTTCAATGTCAAAACGACCGCTCACAACATCGGAATAAAGCCGAAGCCATGACAATGCTGAAATCAAAATTGTTTGAACACGAAATGCGTCTTCGCGAGGAAATCGCGCAACAAGGCCAAGCCTCTAAAACCGATATGGGGTGGGGGAATCAGATTCGCTCCTATGTTTTGCATCCCTATCAAATGGTGAAAGATGTGCGAACCTTTGTTGAAACAGCCCAAACCCAAGCAGTGCTTGACGGGGATATTGATATGTTCCTCGAGGCAGCACTTGCTAAAATGAATGGAGATAATGCATGAGAGCCTTTCTAACTCTTTTAACATGTTTTCTGTTAAGCGGATGTATTGCAACCGGTTTAAACAAACGTGGCCGTGATTTATCACCCAATGAACGCATTCCGTCACTTCATGAAGTTCCTGATAAACATGAAATTAAGCCCTTACCCCGGGCAGAAATGGAAATAAAAGAAAAAGAACTACGCGCCAAGCATACAAAAGATTCTGTGAAACTACCGTAGTATACGAAGTATATTCTTAACCATTTGTTAACTATTGGATCGTAAGGTGAATATACCATCCCGTGTGTGGTTGACTAATAAGACCTCCAGCCATCCACAATCACACACAGGACGGCTTATCCTACAAAAGAAATAATCCAAGAATGAAGCGGTAGACCCCAATGATCCGAAAGGTGTTGTTTTCTATCCACCTGAGGATCCCACGCATTGTGATTAATGCGGTTATAAGGCTCGCGCTCATGGCAATCAACATTCCTGAATCCATATATAGCTGATCCTTCATGTATGCCTTTGTCATTGTGAGTGTAATGGCACCTAAAACTGTTGGAATCGATAAAAGAAAGCTATATTTCATTGCCTCAACGCGTGTTAACCCAACCAATAAACACCCAATGAGACAGGCACCCAATCGACTAACCCCGGGGGCAACGGCTATAGCTTGAAACATGCCGATAAAAAACGCCTGTTGATAGGAAAGCATCCCCATCTTGCGGCGCCCCTTTTGCGTTAAATCAGCGCCCACCAGAATAATTCCAAAGATAATCAGGTTTATCGCCAGTGATTTTTCAGGAAACTTCACCTCCCAAAGCGAAACAATTGCCCCAAGAACAACAACAGGCAATGTTGAAATCACAATATTCATCGCCAAGATAAATGGAGGGGTAACCCGTCCCCACAATGCACCGAGAGTTCCCATTAACATTTGCATGACGTCATCTCGAAAGTACACTAAAACGGCAATTAGTGTTGCCCCATGGAGAGCCACATCAAACACTTTGTGCGGTTCAGGGATTTGCAGAAGGTCACGGGCGAGATTGAGGTGTGCCGTCGAACTGATCGGAATAAACTCTGTAATACCCTGGATAATTCCTAAAAACAACGCGTCTAATGTATGCATGTAAATGTCAAAACTCTTTGGTAAATAGTACGATTGTCTGAACTCAAGGCAAAGTGTTTTTTAAGAATATTTTTTCTATACCTTGCGTCAACGCCTTTGTTCACTTACAAAAAAGAAGAGAGAGAGTTTTACTATATGCGTAAGTTATATTACTGGTGGTTATGTCCATTTTCCCGGAAAGTTCGAATAGTTCTGGGTGAGGCACGGTTACAGCATGATGTGTCGATGACCAACCCATGGGAATTAAATGATGCGTATTTGCGCCTAAATCCTGCAGGGAATTTACCGGTATTTATTGAAGAACATAATGTAGCGTTCGCCGATAGCCAGGCCATTAGCGAGTATTTGGATGAATCATATAAACTCGGATTAATTGGTCGTGATTTATTTCGCCGCGCTGAAGTCCGCCGACTCGTCAGCTGGTTTGATCAGAAATTTTACAATGATGTGTGGCAAACAATCATTTTTGAGAAAACGTTAAAATCCAAATATCGTTTGGGAAATCCTGATGCAAAAATTATTCGTGAGGGCAATGTTTTCCTTGGCCATCACATGGACTATATTGTCTCACTGTTGAAAAAACATGACTGGTTGGCTGGGGAATCGCTAACGCTTGCAGATATAACGGCAGCGGCACATCTTTCCTGTGTTGATTATTTGGGACATATAGCTTGGCCAAACTACCCCTCAGTGGCAGAATGCTATGCGCGTATTAAATCGCGCCCAAGTTTTCGCCCTCTTTTAAAGGACAAAGTACCCGCTGCGGCGCCGAGTTCTCACTACGCTAATTTAGATTTTTAGGATTAATTATGGA
>CAYGTJ010000005.1:0-18367 GCA_964352755.1 uncultured Alphaproteobacteria bacterium | reverse complement strand
GCTTTAAGAATGCGCTCTTTGATGGCCACGAATTTTTCATCAAAGGTACGATATACTTCGTCCTCACGGTCGACACGTTGAATCACTTTGTGCGTTGGGATTGAAATAACCTCAAGATTATAAATCTCACTAAATTCGGCGGCTTCGGTTGCCGCGGTTCCGGTCATTCCTGCAAGCTTTGGATACAAGCGGAAATAGTTCTGGTACGTGATGGATGCAAGTGTTTGGTTTTCAAGTTGGATTTCAACGTTTTCTTTGGCTTCGATGGCTTGATGCAATCCGTCAGAATAGCGTCGTCCTTCGGCCATACGTCCGGTAAATTCATCAATGATAATGACTTCACCGTCTTTAACGATATAGTCTTTATCCCTTTTATAAAGAGTGTTTGCACGCAAGGCTTGATCCACATGATGGACAAGACCAATGTTTTGAATATCATAAAGATTGTCGCCATCAATGAGGCCATGGTCTTTCACCAAGCGCTCAACATTTTGTTGGCCGCCTTCGGTCAGGATCGCAGAATGTGCCTTTTCATCGATTTTGTAGTCAGTCGGCACAAGATGCCCAATTAATTTATTGGCTTTGACATACAAATCTGACGATTTTTCAGCAGCCCCTGAAATGATGAGTGGCGTGCGTGCTTCATCAATTAAAATGTTATCAACTTCATCGATGACCGCAAAATTAAAATCCCGCTGAACCATATCTTCAAGGCGAAATTTCATGTTGTCGCGTAAGCAATCAAACCCAAATTCATTGTTTGTACCGTACGTGATGTCCGCAGCATACGCCGCCCGGCGATCATCATCAAACATGTTGTGGGTGATGGCTTTAATACTGATGCCGAGCATCTCATAAACAGGTTGCATCCAGGCCGCATCACGAGTCGCCAGATAATCGTTGACCGTAATCACATGCACACCCTTGCCCCCAAGTGCATTGAGGTAAATTGGTGCCACAGATGTAAGTGTTTTACCCTCACCCGTGCGCATTTCAGGAATCATCCCCTTATGCAGGACAATTCCGCCGACGAGCTGGACATCGTATTGACGTTGACCAAGGGCGAGTACTGAGGCCTCACGCACAGTCGCAAACGCATCAACTAAAACAGCATCAAGGGATTCGCCTTTTTCTAAACGTCCCCGCAACAAATCCGTTCGCCCCTTAAGTTCGGCATCGCTCAGTTTTTGTAATTCAGGTTCCGCGGCATTGATCGCATCAACCGTCGGTTGGAGTTTTTTAATAAATCTCTCATTCGCAGAGGGGAAAAACCGAGTCAGTAAATTTGTAAGCATATATTCGCACATAAGATGACATCTATTGTCTTCAGGTATATCCTAAAATGGGTTTAAAAAAAACAGGAAAAGCTTGTGCTTCCTTAATAAAGGACGATATAGTGACTCTAATATTTTTTAACAAACTAAATTTAAGGATATATGATGACAGCGTTTCATAATCTTCGCCATGTTGTTGCGCGTGCGTTTTGTGTAGTTTTCACAGCTGTGGCACTGCAAGCGTCGCCAGACATTACTGAAAGCACAGTACTGGCCACTGTGAACGATAAAAAATTCACCGTTTTAGAGTTGCAACAGGTTTTGCAGTCAATTCCTCCTCAAATGCGATCAATTCCAGCGGAACGTCTAATTCCCCTAATGATCCGTGCATGGGTTCAAGAGCAACTTTTTCTGGCAGAGGCACGAAAAGATGGTATCAAATCCCATGAACTTTACAAAAAGCGCATGAAAAGTGCACGCATGAATGCGCTGGTTAGTACGTATCAGGAACTCAAGGCCAAAGAGCTTGTAACTGATAAAAAAATCGAAGATGCGTACAACAAATATATCAAGGAAAACTTTGAAGGCAAAAAAATCAAAGAGCGTAAAATTCAATATGCTCTTTTTGATTCAAAGGCAAAGGCCGATGAGGCTCTTAAACTGTATAAAAACAAATCGCTTGATATGGATGAGGTTGTGGCTAAATATTCACGAGACAAGGCTCAAAATGGTGTGATTGGGTACGTTAGTGATTTGCATAAAGGAATTCCTCCTGAATTTCGCAAAGAAATCAAAAACGTGAAAGAGGGAGACATTCGTGGTCCCTTCAAAACCCGGGCTGGGTGGAACCTTGTAAAGTGTTTGGAAGTTCGTGACATGAAAAAACCCTCGCTTTCTGATCAATCTCAAAAGCTGCAACAACAAGTTATGGCAGCTGAGTTTGAAAAGCATTACGAGGCACTTAAGAAAAAGCATAAGGTGAAAATTGAAAAGGTTCCTGGTCTTACTGAACCTGCTAAAAAACCGTAATGTTTTTATTAACCCCACGTTAATATAAGCCACACATAAATTGTGTGGCTTTTTTTTACCGAACAAGAACGCATGACGCGATCTTGTAGCTCTGTGTGAAGTATGCTAGCCTTAAAGTTGTTACTATAAATGGGAACTAATACAATGAAAAATATATCGATTTTGGCTGCTGCAATTCTTGCAGCAACACTCGGTGGATGTGGAGAAAGTAAAACACCTGCGGACTCTAAGAAAACAACACCAATAGCAGATGCAACTGGCGAAACAACTACAAAAAAAAGTGACGATACGTCTGATGATGCGACAGATTCTGCTGATGCCAGTACTGCTGATGATGATAGTGATGACGACGATGACGATGATGAATAAGTAAACAATGACTCTTTATTTATTAAGCTCCTGAATATCAGGAGCTTTTTTTTATTTATTTCTGGTTTTTGTGTTCATATGCTGTAGAATTTAATAAGTTATTTTAGGGAATAATTCACATGAAAATCGGTGTCACTTTCGTAATACTTCTTGCTCTTATTCTGCCTGTGCACGCAACGGAAGAAACAGGGTCAAGTCTTGACGGCAGCGGTGATATTCTTGATAAGTTTGTAGACCAAGAAACCCAAGGGGCTGTTAAAAACGCGGTTCAGGAAAAAGCAAAGGGTCTTCTCGGTAATCTTTTTGGTGTTAAGGCACCGAAACCGGCAAGAGCGGCTAAACAGGAAACATCCTCATACCCCGGGAATATCCGTTTTGCTGGGAAAACATTGTACTTTCGCATTGCGTCACGTGTCAGTAAGAAGATTGCCGGAAAATGCGTAAAAGGTGGGCTATCAGATGAATTTGGTGAATCATTAAAGCTTAAAAAAAATGATAAGAGAAAGTTCACGGATGCACGTGTGAAAGTGTATTTGGAAATTGGTGCTGACGGTCAACTCAAACGCATCTCACAATTAAGTGATAAACAAAAACAGGCATTCCGAACACAAGGATGCAGCGGTGTCCTGGTTGGTCGCGCAGAACTCATTGCAATGCCTCAAGAAACGTCAAGTGACCTTGAGTCAGAAGAGTTAGTTTCTGAGGAACCCCTTGATGACGAAGAACCTGAAGAATTAGAAGAGAATGTTCCTCCGTCAAGTGGTTCTTTACGCACCAAATCTGTGAGACCGCATGTCCGTAGAGTGCCCGCTGTATCTGCCGCGGCATCAGCAACAATTCCTGCGCAAACCCGAATTATTGATCCGCGTGCAGATGATGGTTTGGTAACAAACTCTGCTGTTACGGGTGTGGGTGTTGAGGCACCACATGTAAACTCAAGGCTGCGCGACACCCAATTCCTGGGGCGTGTGCATAGTTATGAAGGCAGTCGCTTCGTGGTTGTAACGGCACGAGGTAATCGCCCAGGTATGCAAAACGTAGGATGTGTGCGAATGGGTGCGGTTGTAGATGGAAACAACCGTGCGTTATCATCTCACGAAATCTATGATGGTTTGAAAGTTGCCGGATTCTTGATTGTTGATCTGCGGAATCCAAGAGATTTTGTCAAAACACCCGCGGAAACAAAAGATACACGTATTCAAATGAACGCAAACAAATCTGGAAAATGCCCTGGTTCAGTCTATCCTGGCTTTAACGAAATCGATGGGTATGATATTAATGTGGTCAGAGTACTTGAGACAAGATAATGCGGATATTATACACATTTGTTACCCTTTTATGCGTTAGCCTGTTGCCTGTTGAGGGGATGTTTGAGTATACAAATGATGTTGTAAATCGGCTGCGCCCTTATAAAGTAGCAGCATATAAAAAACGTAAAGACAAAGCAGACAAAGCACGCAAAAACACCAAAGTTAAAAAAGTATACGTGCAAAAGGGATGTCCTGCACCAGCAATTTGCCCACCATGTGAGCACGCAAAAAAAACCGCAGAAAAATCAACGAAGTCAGACGACGCTGATAAGTCATCGGATGATAGCGATGATGATGACTCAGATGATTTTTACGACGACGATGCGGATGGTGACACCGATGACTCAGATGAAACTGACGATAACTCAAACGTTGATGATTCAGACAATGACGATAGTGATGATGGCGACGATTTTGAAGAAGTAGACGTTTCAGACGATGACGATGGTGATGATGCGGACTTTGAGGATGAAGATCGTAAATATGATGATGCAGACGCGGATACGGATTATTCCGATGACAGCGATGCTGATGATGCGGACGCGTAACACTTCACAGCTAGGCGAAAATTCGCTAGTGTTGGGGAAATTCATTTGCGTCCATCAATGACTCGCGCTCTTCTTATTTGTGACCATGGAAAAATAGGTACAATCAAACAAGCCCAGGCACTTAGTTCGGCGCTAGGGCTTGAGGCATATCTTCATGAAGTAAAATCATTTTTTGGCTGGTTGGTTGGCACCACCTTAGCGGCACGTATTAATCATGATGAGGTGCCCCCTTCATGTGTGATTAGTGCGGGACGACGTGCAGCACCAGTGGCGTTAGCGTTGAAAAAGAAATATCCCACGATTCCCTTTATTCACATAATGAATCCAGGTTGGTTTTGGCGCTCTCGGTTTGATTTGGTTATTACACCACGCCATGATGGAATTTCGGGATCAAACGTTATTTCTGTGACGGGGGCTCTTGCGGCACCCGCGAAACCAACGAAGGATGTGATTGCACACTTCAAAAACACCCTAGTGTCTGGTAAGCCAACACTTGTTATGTTGATTGGTGGCAACACCCCAAACTACACCTTCTCACCAAACACCGTTAATAAATGGTGTGCTGCGGTATCAACGCATTTAGCACACACCCCCATGAACGTCTTGATTAGTTTTTCAAGACGCACATCTGGTGATATTCGTGAGTTAGTGACGACGGCTTCCCAGAAATGGAATGCCTATATTTGGGATGAAAAACTACCGAACCCTTATCCGTTTTTTCTCAAATCTGCGGATGTTTTTATGATTTCCCAAGACTCCGTTTCTATGGTTTCTGAGGCTGCTCTTACGGGGAAGCCCGTTTATCTGTTGCCCTTGGAAAGCAAGCAATCAAAATTTGATACGTTTTATGCAGAACTCCTAGAAAAAAATCACGCGCAGTGGTTTAGCGGTAGACTTTCACTTTGTCTCCCCAAACACCCGCTTGATGCCACGGGTGAGGCGGTGGCAGAAATTCACAAACGCGGAATTTTATAGCCCTCGTCTCCGGGTTAGAACTGTGATAAATTAATGTATCAGGAGAGGCTATATCTGATGCTTATTTTTATTATTGGCGGGGTCATCGCGAGCATCCTAACGGTTGCATTATATATGTATGTGCGTTGGGTGCGTCATCATCGTGCGCCGCCCTACATTAATCATTTACTCAACCTTTCACCTCTTCCCCAAGCCTTGGTCAATGAACGAGGTGAAATAATCACGTTTAACAAAGCCTTTGAAAAACATTTCCCCGACGGCACGCCTGGTTCGATGGATCAAATGACCGAAGAACTCAACTCTCTCGAGCGCGAGAGGTTTACCCAGTTTTTACGTGGTGCCTATACACATAAAGATGTCATTGGTGATTTTTCCAAAGACCCCGATGATGCGTGGGTGCGTATTCGGATGCAACCGCTGTCTGGGTATGGTGGATTGTTTGCCATGACGTATGAAGAGCGCCGCCTGAACCTAAACCAACGGACACCCGCCGAACAAGAAGTCGTAAAGCTTTTGTTCGATAAAGCCCTGACGGGAATATTGATCATGGATCTCCAAGGGCACATTAAGACCTGGAATCCTGCATTTGCGGAATTGTTGGACAAACCACTTCAACGCAACACACAGATTCTTGATTTATTATCTGAAGAAGAAGTATCAGAATTTGAAACGGTTCTCCATGGGCTACAATCGGGTGAATTTGAACACAAAGAACTTGACATGTTTTTTGCGGATCGAAAGTCTCCAATTACGGGCTATATTCAACGTCTCCCGACGGATAATTTGAGCCTACACATTTTTGATCAATCGGAACAAAAAAACCTGCAACTGCGGTTGCTTCAATCTCAAAAACTTCATGCAATGGGACAACTTGCCGGTGGGATTGCCCATGACTTTAATAACCTTCTTACAGGAATGGCCGGATTCTGTGATCTCTTGTTGAGTCGTCATTCACCAGGCGATCAATCATTTACAGACATTATGCAAATCAAGCAGAATACGGATCGTGCAGCAAATCTTGTGCGCCAACTGTTGGCATTTTCACGGCAACAAACGCTTCAGCCCAAGGTGATTGATTTGGGGGAAACACTGTCAGAATTAACAGCCCTGTTACAGCGTCTTATTGGAACATCTAATGATCTGCGCGTGCATCATGGTCAAGGCTTGGGGCTCGTAAAAATCGACCACGGATATTTTGAGCAGGTCGTCATCAATATGGTGGTTAACGCCCGAGATGCCATGTTAAAGGGGGGTACGATTCAACTAAAAACATATAACAAACTCCTTAATCGGCGCACTATAATTGGGACGGAAGCGATTCCAAAGGGCTCATACGTTGTGCTTGAGGTCAGTGATTCTGGAACAGGTATTCAAGATGAACATCTGCCGCGCATATTTGATCCCTTCTTTTCAACCAAAGAAAGTGGCGCCGGTACAGGTCTTGGGCTTTCAACCGTGTACGGTATCGTCAAACAAATGGAGGGATATATCGGCGTTGAAACGGAGTTGAATGAAGGCACAACGTTTAAGATTTTCCTTCCGCGCTTTATCCCCAATAAAGCCGTGAATATTACACGTAAAACTGAGGATGAAATTAAGACCAAGGATCTCGCCGGGACGGGGCGTATTCTCCTCGCGGAAGATGAAACAGCGGTGCGCTTGTTTGCCACCCGTGCACTTCGCGACAAAGGCTATGATGTTGTTGAGGCACACGATGGACGTGAGGCCATCAACATTTATCAAAATGCGTTATCGCGTGATCAAGGTTTTGATATTGTTATCACGGATGTGGTGATGCCAAATATGGACGGGCCCAGCCTTGCAAAAAACATTCAAGAAGTAAATCCAATGGCAACAATCATCTTTATTTCAGGCTACGCAGAGACATCTTTCCGTGATCAACTGACCCATGATGAGACAATTCATTTCTTGCCGAAACCATTTAGTTTGCAAGAACTTGCAACAAAGGTGAAAGAGGTTATGACAACCCTTAAGCGTGATCCTATCGATAATAAAATACTTGCGAATTACCGCCCTGATGCCGTGGGTGAAAAATAGTCATCTTCATCAAGATTTCGCCAGATACGCTTCATCGAGATATAGAATAGTATCGCTAAAAATATGAGATATATCAGAACTTTTAGCCCCAAAGATTTCCGTGCTTCCTGATTGGGGTCTGATGCCCACACCAAAAACGCAGTTACATCTTTGGCCATATTATGCACCGTTGCGGGGGTGCCATCGGCATAGGTTACCGCATCTGCAATGAGTGGTGGCGCCATGGCAATCTGCCCACTTGGGAAATAGGGATTGTAATGCATTCCATCCATCAATTTTACATCTGTTGGTGGCTCACGATACCCGGTGAGTAATGAGTGCAAATAGTGGGGGCCAAAATGCCGTGCCTTGGTAATTAGTGACAGATCTAGGGGGTAAGAACCATTATTCACAGCGCGCGCGGCCTTTTCATTAGCATAGGGAGACACAAAAGAATCAGACGGACGTGCTGGACGATCAAACATTTCACCGTCATCGTTTGGCCCATCACGTACGGTATAATCGTTTGCAATGGTTTTAATCTCTGCCGCATTGTAACCAAGATCCTTGAGGTTGCGATAATACACAAGTTTCAACCCATGACATGAGCTACACACCTGCTTGTACACCTGGAAACCCCGCTGAAGTTGGGCGCGATCAAAGGTACCAAACATCCCCATGAACGACCATTTTTGTGGGCGCGGGTGTTTAACATCAGTGCCGGCATGAAGCGGAGTGAGAAACAGGCAAAGAACAATCATGACGATGTGAGGCATGTTTTTTTTCATCTTCCTACCCCCTTGAGCGCCCGAATTTCAAGGCGACTAATGAATGGCATGAGCACGAGAAAAAATCCGAAATAATACGTTCCGGCTATCCGCGCAAGGATTAGTGGTGTACCTTCAGGGGCTTGCTTTCCTGCCCACCCTAGAACCAGACAGCTAAGCACAAACCCCCAGAAACTCATGCGGTAAAGGGGACGCTCTCGGGCGGAACGAGTCGGTGAAAAATCAAGCTTCGGTAAAAAGAACAAGACAAAAACCGCGGAAAACATGAGAAACACCCCGCCAACCTTATCAGGTACCGCGCGCAAAAGCGCATAGAAGGGCAAAAAATACCACTCAGGAACAATATGTGCAGGCGTCACTAACGGGTCAGCACGTATGTAATTATCAGGTTCACCAAAAAAATCCGGCGCAAAGAAAATGAAAAATGCCCAGATTATGAAAAAAATCATCAGCCCATATAAATCCTTAATCGTGTAGTACGGATGAAAAGGAATTTTCTGAGACTTAGGGAGTTCATGCCCTGTGGGGTTATTTGACCCATTGGTGTGTAGCGCCACCAAATGCAACAGTACAACCCCAATGATGGCAAATGGACCTAAAAAGTGAAAAACGAAAAACCGATTCAGCGTCGCATTCCCAACAGAATAACCACCCCATAACAACTGTACAATGGCATCACCAACACAATCACACATAAAAAACACGGGATAGAAAATAAGTTTGACCACAGTTGTGAGAGCCCCAAGCGGAAAAATGACGGCCGCTAAACTAACGGCAAAGGGAACCGTCACACCTATACGCATCATAAATAGATGCTTCCGTTTGACACCATATTGCGAGAGGTAACGAGGGCTCCACAGAAACACAAGCAGCGTGATTGTTGTGAGGACACCCACAAAAATAACCGCCGGCAATGCACTCAATAAATTTGTAATCACCACAGCCCCCCAGTAACTCATCTGTCCCCACGGCAGTGTATATCCAACGAACGCAGTGGCCATTAGTAACAGTAAGATCACCACACCAAGTCCCCATAACACCTCACGCGGCGGTTTGAATGAGCCAAAATAAAGCCCGCGCAACATATGAATATAAACGACAATAAAAAACATGGACGCCCCATTCATATGGGCATAACGCAGCAACCACCCATAATTCACATCCCGCATAATTCGCTCAACACTTGTAAAAGCATGGTCAACGTGGGGCACATAATGCATGGCTAACCAAATACCTGTGAGAATCATTACAACCAGGGTAATCCCAGCAAGTGATCCGAAATTCCACCACATGTTTAGATTATACGGCGTTGGATAATCGATTAATTCCCGCTCAACAAAACTCACCACGGGAAGGCGGCTTTCAACCCAATTAAGCCATGGGGATCGTGTGCGTTTTGGCGTGTTTTCACTCATCTTTTTCACCTATGCGGAGGGTGTTTTCATCAACAAATTTATAAGGAGGAACGGGTAAATTTTTCGGTGCAGGGCCTTTGCGTACACGTCCCGATAGGTCGTACTCTGATCCATGGCAGGGGCAAAACCACCCTTCATAATTTCCTTTTGGTTCGGACATTTTTTGGCCTTGGGGGACACACCCTAAATGTGTGCAAATCCCAATGACGACAAGCCACTCTGGGCGAAGGGTAAAACGCGCTTCATCCGTTTCAGGATCGATAAGCGCACTGTCCTGTTCGTTACGAACATGGGAAATTTCTTGTGGTGTGCGATGACGAATAAAGACGGGTTTTCCTTGCCACATCACGGTAAGGGCTTGACCAGGAGCAACAGAACTCAAATCAACATCAGTGGTGGCCAAGGCTTGCACATCTTTGGCTGGATTTAGGCTGTCTACAAACGGCCATACGGCACACGCAGCACCCACCACGCCAGCAGCCCCCGCGGTCAATGTAACAAAATCGCGTCGATCAGTTTTGCAATTTGTGTGTTGTTTTTTTTGACCCTTTGGTGAGGACATCATCTTGTTGATTACCAGCAAAATAACTATACTCTGGATTTATCAGCCCAACAAGGATCCTTCTCCATGAAATCACATCAATTACCCACGTCATCGGGAACGGTGGCTCTTGCGCTCATTGCCCCCGAGATTCCCCAAAACACAGGGACGTTGATGCGCTTGTCAGCATGTATGGGAACGGAACTTCACGTGGTTGGGCCCCTTGGGTTTATCTGGCGGGACAAGAACTTAATGCGTGCAGGTATGGATTATGTGGATATCGCCACGGTGACACGTTATGAGGATTGGGACGCATTTGTGCAATCTAAGACCGATCGTCGCCTCGTGCGTGTTACACCGGATGCAAAAACGTCGTATGTAGATTTTACCTTTCAACCGGGAGACGTATTGTTACTGGGACGTGAAAGCGATGGATTTTCCGATAATGTGATTTCTCAAACGCCTCATGCAGTTAAAATTCCGATGCAGCCTAAGACGCGATCATTAAATGTTGCCATTGCGGGGAGTATTGTCCTTACGGAGGCTCTTCGCCAATGTAACAACGTGCGTGATTAATCGGACACTTTTGATGATGCGGCTGCAGCAGCAGTAGTAGTAGCAGTAGTGGTTACACGAAGGCGTGTGCCGTCTTTGCGCCCAAGGAGGGGTGCCGCTTCTGAATCGCCCTCAGCAAATGTCATGTCTACATCATCCAGATCAGTGCCACATGATGCCGCAGCTGCAGCGCCAGTGGTTTTATCTGCAAGTTTTCCATCTGACTCTGATGCATCTTTTGATTCTGATGATCCCGCAGCATCTTTTGCGGCGGCTAAACTGCGTGTGCGTTCTTCCTCTTCCAGGCGATAAATATCCTCAAAGACCCCTGCGATTCCTGTAGAAATTGCTTTAATATAAAGAGGTTCCCCCTTGCGGAGGTGTTCTTGGTTACTGCTAAAAAGATTAACACGCGTTACCCCCCCCTCCGCCTGAAAGCGTGCGCCGGGCTATTAACGCAAGTCGTTCATCTGGTTCCTCCGGAAAGACAATTGTTTTATACCCAATTGATTTTATTGAGATGGAGAGCTTTTTGTACTGATAATATTCTTCTATCATGTCACACGAAAAAAGGTGACCATAGTATTGCCCCATGCGGGCGTATTTGAGGGCGCCTTCAATAAGGGTGTGGTTTTTACCCTCTGAACGGACGAACAACCGGCACGCAGTTTGATAACATTGTTCCGCAAAGTTAATTTCATCGGCGTTAGGCCACATGGGGGAAACAGAAAAATAATAACCTCTTTGAACTCGTGGGCATCCTGGATAAAGGGGGCACGGATCTATAACCTCAACAGGCTCCAGTGATGCAGCGGAACGATGGGGGGTTAACCCATAGGCACGGGCAATCTCCAGTGGGTCAGGATAGGTCATCGATGCCCCTGATGTACTGGCAATAACCAGGCACCCCTGAATCAGAAGAGTGTTAGCCACCAAAAACAAACGAAGTATTTTAATCAAAATAATCTCCTAAACCAGTATAAATACTTGCAAAATTACCACCATTTGTCAATAGTGATTAATTATAATGCATGTGTAGCGACAGTTTTTGAAATGTTGGTTTCCGACCCAATGGGGTGGTCATGCATTGTACGTTTTACATCACTTTCACAGGTAAGAACTTGTTCGTCGACTGTGCCCGCCTTGGCAGCATCAAACTTACTGAGCAACCAAACAATACTTGCGAGTTTCGCCTCTTTAGTGAGTGTTTTTTTCGGAAACGCAAAGGGAATACCAAGGGATGTACGGCTCGTCAAATACCCACATGTGAGGGTGGAGGCTAAATCAACATACACGCCCACACGATCTCATCAACGGCCTCAGCCCAGTTAAGTGCCGCACCTACGACAAAGACACTTCCTTCGCCCCAGGTTGCCCCGTCATCTGGTGAATCAGAAAAATTAAAATACCCCAATGAGGCGGCGGTTTGAACCCCGCCCATGATCACATTTTTGCCAATACGTTGTAGTGAATATTCAGGTCGCATAGCTTGGTTAAACGCATCGTGAAGTTCAAACGTACTGTCACCGATAATGTCATACCACCGACCCGTATCCCCGGGCAGTGAGAGGATAACATCATCTAAAAACCGCATATCATGGCGCGAGAGCTTGGCATGGTTCCCACGATTATCAATAAAGCTCTTAAATAACTTTTTCTTTTCATCGTGGGAGTCACGTGTCAATAGTTCATACGTTTTTGCATACGGGAGGGCGTCCACGCCACCAGTTCCCTCAGCAAGAATACGTGCGGCCGGGTGACAGAGTGCCTTCATCGACTGGATAAGTAATTTACCTGCAGTGCTGGGGTTTCGGGCAGCGTCTGCAGATGTGCCACTGCGAATGCCGCGCATATGCATAATTGCCCGAAAATACTGGGCAACGGGATTTGTCAATTCAGTTTCGTCTCGGATTAACTCAACGATCGCGACTGGAATAAGTGGAATATCACCAGCAGGTACTGCTATATCACTCTCAAAATCTAATACATCACCAATGTTGGGATAATCATGTCTTGGTGTTCGTCCCCATCCATTTACAAATAAAGTTTTATCCATAAACCGAACGAAAGGGGTATCCACCCTATTTACAACCTCACCCGCTGGTGCCAATTTATCAATAACGGAACCAGCACCCACGGTGGTAAGTGCCGTGTCCTCAGGGCGATGATTTAATTCGGCACAAAGTTGCACAAACCTATCAAAAAAATCAAGTGAGGTTTGCCGCATAGGTTGAGGAAGATGATTTACGCGTGCATTGGATACCCATTTTTCTTCTTCAGCAAGGGGAGGAATTGTTGCAGCAGCACCAGCTGTAGCAGGAGCGGGTGTTACCGATGCTGATAGCCCTGATAGATTAATGAAAATCCCACAAATGGCCGCGCGAAAAATATACTGAAACATGTTAGAAAAACGCCTATATTAAAAAATGTATAGCATTAATATTGGTATTAATGTCAATATTTCAATGGACAAACAATATTATAATTCATCGCTTCCACAGGAAAAACACTCTCTTTTCTCGCGCTCTTCTCTGATTCTATGATATGTAAGCAAAACACATTGATGAAAAGGGAGAATATAGACTATGGCAGGTGTGACCTCAGCAACAAAAAACACCAATTCATTGCCTTGGGATATGCACACATTTCCAACATGCGCGGGGATTACGGTTAGGATTCTAACAGGCGATGACGCCCGCCATCACGGGCAAAAAATCGCAGGGTTTCGCAACGATATGTTTCGTGAATTTCCTTATTTATACGAAGGATCTGACACAAATGAGCAAGAGTATCTTGATATTTGTTTTCGCTCGTCACAAAGCGTGATTCTTTTGATTTATGCAGGCGAAAAATGTGTTGGTTTTTCAAGCATCATTCCTCTTGAAGAAGAAATCAACGAAATCAAGGCGCCTTTTATAGCGGCGGATATTGATATGAATCAGTACCTCTATATTGGGGAATTTATGGTGCTTCCTGCGTATCGCAAAGGAATCAAACTCGCACAAAGCGTTGCCGATTTTTATGAAGATTATGCGCACCGTTTGGGTAGAAAAAACCTTGTTTTTATGACGGTTCAGCGCCCTAATGATCACCCCATGCGACCTGCAAATTACCGTTCATTGGAACCATTGTGGCGGCATCGCGGGTATCAAAAACGTGATGATATGTGCGTACATCTTTCCTGGGCACAGATACCCACTGGCCTTGACGAAAAAAACCACCTCGATATTTGGGAAAAATCCCTGAGTTGATCACGCCTGAGTTGATCACGCCTGAGTTGATCACGTTAGGTGCTTTGATGGGTAAAAATCATGACCGTGATAATTAGGAGAACTTAACGTAGTCCCTACGTTATACTGAAAAGTAATGACATCTTATAATAAGGAAGTGACTCTTTTTTGACTTATGATGTATTTTTCCCGATTCTTTATAGTTTTACTTTTCTTGAGTGGGTTCGTTCATTCATCAACCAATGATACTGATGATCACCGTCCCGCTGCGGCTGCATCAGGGGCAGGAGAGCACGATTTACGTGTGCATATACCGTCAACATCACGCACACCCTATCGTAGATTCATTAGATGGGGAACACCCTCTCGCCTTGATTGGTCGACAAGACCCATTGATTTGCCGTCAATACTCGAGAGAGAACGCACCGTTGCCGAGCGTCTCCTGCATGTAGCGCGAGGGAGGTTTATTCGTTTTGGCTGTGGACCTGAGACATTCTGTTGTGAGAAAGTTCGGCGCAACATTCCCCGCTCAATTCCTCCTGGACGTACAGTTACTGATATTAAAGAAATGATTTACGGATATACAAACGGGAATATTTGGAAAGCCGAGGTCATTAACTTTATAACGAGCAAGATTCGCCAGGGGAAAGTACAGCCTTTATTAGATGACCTAAAACGAGACGTGTTTATAGTTGAGGGACCAGATTCAGGGCCTTTACCTCCTCATATAGAAGGATCTTTCAGGGCAAATCCCTCAATTGAGTCTTTGCAAAGTATGGTTGCCCAATGGAGGGCAGAAGATGCCCCTAAAGCCTTAGATGCATTGCCATATGCAGCTACATCATCAGCCGCCGCGGCAGGGGACACAGAAGGCTCTTACGTTACCTTCGATGCGTCTGTAAAAATCACAACGCAAGGATCAGTACGTATTGATTGGAACGAAAAACCCCGCGATGAAAACGATGTCTGGCAGCGTATTTTGTTCATTGCACACCATGAATTTATTAAAACACCAGGAACTTTTGAACGTTTAATTCCCGAATGGAAAGCAGGGAACGTTCCGTTGGTTTTCCCTACGGGGTGGAGTGTTAGATCCCTGCATCATAAAATAATTATTGAATCGTTTTCCCCTGCCAAGGGCGCGGAACTTCTCACAATTATAGAGCCAAAGGTCTGGGCAGGTGACGTATTACCAGCAGTAGATTCAGGGGGGCATATTGTGATGATTTTCGGCAGTGAACGTTGGCCGTTAAAGACCTTTTATGAGAGTGAGTCCGCCTTTTTACAAGCATCACCAAGTCTTGATACACGTGCTGCCAGAGCCGCCGAAGCCGAACGTAGAGAAGTTGATGAACGGGCTATGGCCACAGCTGAAACAGATGCTGCGGCTGCAAGTGGTGCCGAACCAGAACCCTCACCCCATGCTGAGGAAAGACTTCCGCTGCCTCATGAACTTCCTGAAGGGCACTTGCGACGCCTTGCACTTGCGATGATGCATGGATCAGCTGATTAATGCGGAAAATGCAAAAGTAACATAACTGAGCATTGACAGGGGGTTATTGAGGCTCGTGAATCTTCATATTGGGGAGGTTCTGATTCCGAAACCACGTTGATTGACGTTTCAGGTACTGGTTGGTTTGATCAATACTGAGGCGGATCATTTCATCCTGGGAGATATCCCCGGATAGATAGGCGTGAATGGGGCGCACGCCAATGGCTTTGCCTAACGTGGGCGATAACGTTTCAAGGGGGTGAGCCTGGGTCAATGCAGCCACTTCATCAATGGCACCGTGAGTGATCATGTGGTGAAAGCGTTTTTCCGCACGAGCGCGAAGAACAGCCCGCTCAGGCATTATGAGGGTGGTTGTGATGTCGTAAGAAGCCCCCACAATTTCTGCGGGAGGTTTTTGCTGCCATGTGCTCAGCGGTGTTCCTGTTTCCATAACGACACTCATTGCCCGGATGAGGCGTTGACGATCGTTCGGGTGCAGACGCTCTGCCGTCACTGGATCACGGGCAAAAAGGGCACGGTGAAACGATTCTCCGCCGATATCATTAAAATTTTCCTCATATTTTAGAATTGTTCCACGTGGAACAATTGGCATTTCTGCGAGACCAAAACAAAAAGTACCCAAATAAAAACCTGTTCCCCCCACAAGAATTGCTGTCTGATCAGGCGCTAATTGATGAAGGGTGTTTTTGATATCTGTTAGCCATTGTTGAACGTCATAGGTGTGTGTTGGATCGATGCACCCATACATGCGGTGAGGTATGTGTTTCTGGTCATCCGATGATGGTTGTGCCGTGAGAATTGGCAGGGCATCATATACCTGAAGACTGTCGGCATTAATAATCACACCGTTACACGCCTGGGCGAGGGTGTGCGCGTAGCTGGATTTCCCACTTGCTGTGGGGCCGGCAACGATTTGAAGGCGGCGTTTGAGTGCGTTCACTTAACTAGCAAGATGTTCATTTGTGTTGATTTGTACGTCAGAAATCTGCACAGGAAAAGCCCATTGCTCACGAATATTCCCGGACACCAAGGTTCCATTAATTTGCACGAAGAGTCGCGATGTGATTTTATCGAACTTACTTATGTCCACAGCGACCTCTTGAAGGCGTGGTTCAAAGCGCTCAATGGTCTGCGCGAGGTCTTTGGCAATGCTGCGCCGTCCCCCCGATGATGTGACATCGTAATCACCAAAATAATGCGCCCCGTAAAATAATGTCGTGCCTGCCACCATTTCATCGGGTTCATCCAGCTCTTGCAAACGTAAGTACCCAGGTCGTGTGTTTAACAGCATCTCAACCTCACGTTGGATTGAGTCCTTAAGTTCATCACGGCTGTAATGGCGAAGAGGTGTTTTTTCTGTGTTAGTACTTGGGTTCTCGTCGATCAACCGATCAAAGAGAGGCACCGGTGCTTGCAATGACTTTGGTATCCGCTTTGATGCTTTTGGTGGTGATTTATCTGACATAATGTGCCCGCTCCCTTTTGTGTATTATGCGGTGAAATTACCTGAAGTGCAAATAGACACCTGCGTGAGGCGTATAAAAAAAAGCCCCGCGGGGAATGCGAGGCTTTTAACGAAGGAATAGGGTGTTGGGTTATTTGGCTGTACCCGTCTCGAAACAGAATGAACACTCTGTTTGACCTTTAGAGTCGCCATTTTGATCAAAGCGATACGCTGTCTTTTTATAATGCGTACATTTAAAGGTTACTTTGAGTGTGTCACCATAAGGCTCGATCGACTGAATAAAGCAGTTAGTGAATTCCATTTCAAGCGCCACAACGTTCACACCGTTAATGTTTGCAATGCGTTTGATACAAATAAAGGGAACAGCTTCACCAATCATCATTTTGTACTCGATCGTTGTTGATGAATCTGTGTTTGACATTACAAATTGAATATCACTGATCGACACAACAGCTGAGGAATAAAGAGGTCCTGTGGCTGATGGATTTGTTGGTTTAGAGAGTTTGTACCCCCAGTTAAAACATTCCGTGTGCTCTTTAAATCCATCAATGTATGAACTTACAAGGCTTTCACCAATGCGAACAAGCCATTCAGGCGTTTGGGTGCGTTGAGCGTAGTTAGAGTGACTACTCGTAACGGCGTTACGTTCTCCCATTGTTGCGTCAGCTGTTGTTTGTGCTGCATAATCTTGTGATCTAGACATTATATTTATCCTTCGTTTCGTTTATCGTGCGGTTACGCGGCAGGTGCCGGGAGGTTAGCAACCAAGCGGATGGATGCTGTCAATTCTTCCAGTTGGAAGTGCGGACGCAAGAACACCGTGGCGCGGTATGACCCTGGTTTGCCGGGAACATCGAAAACATCAATGCGTGCTTCGCGAAGCGGGAAGCGGGCTTTTGTACTTTGTGTCGCCTCATCTGAGAGCAGTACATAGTTTGCGATCCACTTGTTGAGGTAGTTAGCCACATCGTCTTTAGACATGAAGCTACCGATTTTGTCGCGCATGATTGCCTTAATGTAGTGGGCAAAACGGGACGCGGCGAGCATGTACGTAAGACGGGCAGAAAGTTGCGCGTTCGCATTGGCGTCACTGGTGCTCCATTTCTTTGGACGTTGGGCTGTTTGCCCCCCAAAGAATGCGGCGTAGTCACTTCCCTTGCAATGACACAAAGAGATAAACCCAAGGTCTGAGAGTTCTTTCTCACGACGGTCTGTAATGGCAACCTCAGTTGGGCATTTCAAGGCAACATCACCATCAGTTGTTTTAAAGGTATATGTCGGCAAGTCTTCGACCAACCCACCACATGCAACACCCCGA
>CAYGTJ010000004.1:0-19753 GCA_964352755.1 uncultured Alphaproteobacteria bacterium | reverse complement strand
GGTTGATGGTGTGGTTCTGCTCGTTGATGCATCAGAAGGACCAATGCCCCAGACAAAGTTTGTTCTTGCGAAGGCACTACAGCAAAAGTTGCGACCAATTGTTGTGATCAATAAAATTGATAAGCCTGACGCCCGCCCTGATGAAGTTCTTGATGAGGTTTTTGATCTTTTTGTGGCGCTTGATGCCAATGAACATCAACTTGATTTTCCCGTTTTATATGCGGCATCACGCGATGGTTGGGCGGCAAAAGATCTTGAATCACCCCGTGAAAACTTAAATGCATTATTTGATGTGATTCTTGCGCATGTTCCAAAGCCTCAAGCCGATGAAAATGCACCGTTTCGGTTTCTGGTGTCCCTCATTGAGTCAGATCAATTCTTGGGTCGTATTCTTACGGGAAAGATTTACAGTGGAAGAGTTGAGATCAATACCACCATTAAGGTACTTGATGCTGAAGGTAAAACAGTTGAACAAGGTCGTATCAGCAAGCTTTTCGGATTTAAGGGTGTGCAGCGTGTGCCCTTAGAAGAGGCACAGGCTGGAGACATTATCAGTATTGCGGGACTAACTAAGTCAACCGTCAGTCACACATTAGGACTTCCTGATATTACGGAGCCTCTTCCAACTCTTCCGATTGATCCACCGACACTTGTGATGACATTCTCAATCAATGACTCACCTTATGTGGGTCAAGACGGTGCTAAGGTGACCTCTCGTGTGATTCGTGATCGACTTATGAAGGAAGCCGAAGGAAATGTTTCCATTCGTGTGACACCAACGCCCGATAATGAGGCCTTTGAGGTTGCGGGTCGTGGTGAGCTACAGCTTGGTGTTTTGATTGAGAATATGCGCCGCGAGGGTTTTGAGTTGTCAATTTCACGGCCACGAGTGCTATACAAGACAGGTGAGTCTGGTGAAAAACTTGAGCCTATCGAAGAAGTGGTTATCGATGTAGATGAAGAGTTTTCGGGCGTTATTTCTGAAAAACTTGGCATGCGCAGAGGTGAACTTCAGCAAATGAAACCTCATGGTGGTGGAAAAACGCGCCTGGTGTTTTATGTGCCAACACGAGGGCTTATTGGTTATCAAAACGAGTTTTTGTCGGATACACGCGGTACGGGTGTAATGGCACGGTTGTTTCATGAATATATCCCGCTAAAGGGTGATATTCCTGCGCGTCGCAACGGTGTTCTGATTTCTACGGAGACGGGTAAGTCTGTAGCCTATGCGTTGTGGAAGATAGAGGATCGCGGACAGCTATTCATCGGAAGTGGTGAGCCCATTTATCAAGGAATGGTTGTTGGTGAAAATAGTCGTGATAATGACCTTGAAGTGAACCCTTTACGGGCGAAACAGCTAACAAATATGCGGGCATCTGGAAAAGATGAGGCCGTGACTATTAGTCCTCCACGTCGCCTAACGCTTGAACAAGCAATGTCATACATTAATGATGATGAGCTTATTGAGGTGACTCCTGCATACATTCGTTTGCGCAAGCGCTATCTTGACCCGAACGAACGCAAACGTCAGAGCCGCTCAAAGTAAGTTTCGTGAATTTTATTTGTCTGATTGTCTGATATGTTTTGACTTATTGGCAGGTGCGATTAAAATATCTCCATTATACTAGTTTGGAGAGAACGAATGGGGGCAATCTCATACCTCAATGCATCTGGCGCGAGTTTGCACGTTTCCTTAACTGATCGTGAAATTGATGTTGTGGCATCGGCCCTGGGTGTTCGAACATACAAGGGAATTGCGAAAACCTTGGGACTTTCCCCGAAGACCGTCGAAAATTACCTCGGAAATGTTTACGCGAAACTCGAGGTAAATTCGCGTGATGGTTTGGTCGATCGCATTCGTGAAACGGGTTTTGAAGAGAAATTCCGCCGTCACTATTTATACCTTCAAAAAGAAGACCTCATTCGCACTTTTTTGGCTGAACATGCTCATGCAGTTGGTCGTCGTAAAATAACGTGTCACTTAGTGTCTTCCTACGGTTCAGGAAAGGCTGCTGAAAAGTTAGGCGTGCGCCTTAAGCGTGCTGGACTTTATTGCAAGCAAATAATTGTTGGTAATAAAGATGATATATTAGCTCTCCATAACAGCACTCCTCCGAGTGAAGGAAATGTTTATGTGTACATCAAAGAAGGAAAACTAAAATCCTTAGCAAACAAAAGTGCGCGTTTTAATCCCTTTGAGGTTGTTCTTGGTGCCGAAGACGAAACCCAGGATTTTATATCTGTGTTAAAGCGACTCAGTGTTGGGGTGGACTTTAGAGGGGTACTTACCAAGCTTGAAAAAGATCTGCAAGCGCTTCGTGGTGAGAAGCTTGAGGTAGAAAAAAGTGCAGGTTTTTTCTTTTCTGCCCGAATAATAAGATATTTTTTGTTTGCGCTATTGTTAAGCTTGGCTGGCGTCTGGTCATGGTTTGAGATGGCGATGCCGGGCATGGTTTGTGCGCCTCATATTGCCTATGGAGTCCTTGAGAGTTACCTGCCTCGGGCAGATAAACTCGATTTTATTAAAACAAAGATGGAAAAGACTGATGCGAATCGCAACCAAGTTATTGCAATTGTGGGGCTTGGGGGCACTGGTAAAACAAGTATCGCAGAGCTCTACGCGCGAAGCCGCATTAGTCAGATTTGGTATAAGCCAAAAATTGTATGGACAATTGATTGCTCAAATTATGAGTCTCAACTTTTGGATCTTGAAGTTTTGGCGCAGAAAATTGTTGAGAATACCGAAGGATCCAATGAGAAATCACGTGTTGAGTTGAAACTCATACGTAATATTGATGATCCAAAACGCCGGCGTCAATCCCTCATTCAGTTTGTTCATCATGAGTTGCGCTGCGCGGGCCCATGGGTGCTAATTTTTGATGGTGTTTCGACAGCAGCAACGATTGTAGATCTTTTGCCCATCGATAAACATGAATGTGGGGGTGGTGAAATTCTTATTACAACCCGTGACCATAGTGTGGGCGACCTTGATGTTGTGTCTGATGTTCTCCCCATTGAGGCGCTGACGGAAGAGGAATGCTTTGATATTTTGCGCCGTCAGGGGCGCGTGCAGCAAATCACACCTCTCGTGAAAAAAGCATTCTTTGAGAAGGTTCCATCTTTTCCCTTGGATTATATGGCGGCCGCGCGGTACATGAAATTAATGAATATCACGCCTGAGATTTATTTGAAGCGCCTTCAACGTGAGACATTTCCGTTTGATACACTGCAAAAATCCGCACTTAGTTCGCATAGTTACAAACAAACACGATACAGTATTGTGTCGTTGTCATTAGCCTCTGTGCTGAAGAAAAACGTGAGCGCTCATCAAAAACTGCTCGTTCTTATAAGTTTAGTGGATCACCAGAATATTCCCCGAGAGTGGCTGAATAAACTCGTTGGTGACACGACTGCCGATGAATTTTTGGTCGATTTGCAGCGTTTTTCTTTGTGTACGTTTGATTCCATGTATGTGAACTTTCATAAGAGCATTCATAATGTTCTTCAGCATTATGTGCGTGCAGAGTGTGAAAATTATCGCACCGATGCGCCCTTGGTTATAAAGCTTCTGGTGGAAGATAACCCCTTTGTGAAGTTTTACATTAATTTGCAAGACCTGAGGCCACTTGTTTCTCACGGTCCTGTGTTAATTAATCATTTATCATTGCGTCAGATGGATAAGGCGTTTGCTGAATTATGTATAGCTGTTGGGCAAAGTTTAGCGGCTGTTGGGCAAAAGATTGAAGCTGAAAAGTTGCTTGCACATGCGCTTAACTACTACGAGCAAGCGGGCAATCCTACAGATAAAATCAAAACGTATCTTGTCTTCAGTTATATTGGTTTTGTGCGGGGTGATTTCAATATTGCAGAGGCGTATTTAGATCGCGCAGCGTCTACAGCGAAAAAACATAACCTTAAGTCCTTTGATGGAACGATACATTTACGTAAGGGAATGATTGCTCGTGAACGTGGGAAATTCAAGCTAGCTGAAGATCATTTGCGTAAAGCAGAGCCGCTACTACGCGACGTAAATAACCGCGATTATAATACGGCTCTATCGTTTCTTGAGGGAATAGATCTTGTTTATGAAAGATTTGAAAAAGCTCTTGAGTTAACCCAAATGCAATTTGCCGAAGCCGTTAAAAAGGGGGTAGGCCATAAGGCGCCGTGGGAAGCATCACAGTTGTTTTATCTCCTCACAAAATTGAAGCGTTACGATGAGGCACGTGCCCATTATGAGGCCTATCTAGCGCCGAACAAACAAACCGCTGCGGCTTTCTTGGTGAGTTCAGGACAGGCGTACTTTACGGGGTTGGGGTTGTTGAATTTGGGGCGAGAGAGTGAAGCGCTCACACTGTTGGAGCGGTGCTTAGAGATATTGACCAAAATGTCACATAACACGAGCAGTGCTCTTTTGCGTCCCCTTATGTCACTGGCGGAGTTTTACATTTCTCGTGAACGTTTGGATGAAGCAAACTTAGCAATGATGCGTATCCGACATATTTTAGTGAGCGACAAGAAAAAGCCTCATTATTGGGTGAGATACTATTTAGCACGCGCAAAATATCTTAAGGCCAGGCGCTCATATATTTTTGATCACCAGAAACGAGAGGCTATTCTGCGTCGGGTAGTAAAAAACCTTGAAAGGGCAAAACAGCAAGCGGATGAGTTATACCCGCATGATACGCCAGTTTATAAGCGTATTTTAAATGATATTAACAAAACAGCACATTAACATGCCTAGTGAAAACACCTGGTTTATGTTCATGAGGTATTTTGCTAATTAGACAGATTGGGGTGGTGTACGTTTTTTTGCCACATAATGATTAGATAGTGTTCTGATTTCTATATTGAAAGGGCGCGGCTTTGAGGAGAGTTTGAATGATGAAGGCATCATATAAATTTGTTTTAATGGGGCTGGCTTTGCCCATGCTATTTGTCGATTTTCATGCAAGCTCTAGTGATGCACCGTTTGATGGATGCGGAGAAGAAGTTGCCATTGTTGGACTCAGAGAACAGCCGGCATCTATGCCAGAGTCAGGTGATTTCCCTCCTACAGATATGCCCGTAAAAAGATCAAGGTCTCTTGAGAGCATTACACCGCAAGCCGGATCTCGTCCTCGCACAAGAGGGACAATTTCCAGAGGTTTTATTGCACCAGAAGTAAGGAGGCAGCGGTTGATCAGGTCGCGTCGATCACGCGCAGGGGCTGGAAAGGTTGCAGGCTCGTCGGGATCAAAAACAATATCCACTCGTGGGGTGCCTGCGGAGGAAGATTCGTTGAGGGGGGCTTTCCCTGGTGGAAAAAGATCAAAGATGGCCTCTCAAGAATCGGCCGTGGGTGCTGCGTCTGCATTGGTGCCGTCTATCTCATCACGTTCGGTTGTGGTTTTATCACCCTCAGGAGATAGCCCCCTAAGACTTACGAGAGGAGAATCGCTCGCTAGCGGAGGGCATGCCGCCGTAATGTCAGTTTCCTCGGTAAGAAGTTCTGTTGTGCATAGCCAGGAGAGCTTGCTGAAGAGTTCGCCAGGTCGCACAAAAAATCATTTAATAGCCTCTCAAGCCTCTGCTATCAGTGGTGGTCATGCGGCACTTTCTGCTGGGGAAGAGCCACTCTGTGTATCTGTGGTGACGGGCGTGGTAGCTGATAAATTAGAAAGTTATACGGGGGTTAATGTTCCGCCATTGGTGCGTGTGGATTCTGGGCTGTCGCAGTGTTCGACGCTTGCCGTAGTTGACCTAAGTCAAAGAGAATCATCTAATGCTGCTGCTCCAGTTTTATGAGCTAATATCCACCCACATCTAAAGATTCGGTATCATTAGTACAGGCCGAGCAAAATAAGAGGAAAACAGTCACGAAAGTGGCTGTTTTTTTTATTAGGGGGATTATCCCCCTGTTTTCGTTCTGAGGGAATTTACCGGATAGAGAGATTTAAATAACTGTCCTAGTGTTAGGTATGTTCACAAACGAACTGGAGACAAAAAATGTTTACACGAAACAATCTTAGTGCCCGACAAACGGAGTGTTTGTTTTATCTTTCACAGGGACGAACGTACAAAGAAATCGCCCGTGAAATGAGTATCAGCCCGCGCACAGTTGAGTACTATATTGAGATAATCCGAGACAAAACGGGGTGTGATCGCAAGTATGAGCTCATCAGCTACTTTAACAAAAACTGCGAGCAGATGGCCTCGGGGTTATAGCCATTTAATTTTAGTGAAGTAATCACTTAATACTATAAAGTCCACAGTTCGGATATAAGAGGGAGAATTTGTAATGTTAAAAAAACACGTACGTTTTTGTATACCAAGAAACGGATTTCAGGCAAGTAATGATAATCATCGTTTGGCGAGAGATGTTATCGTTTCCATTAGAAACTTTTTTGCGCGATTGCGCGTAAATTCATACCGCTAGGTCAAGATAAAAAATCTTCTTTCGTGTGGGAGGCTTGAAAAAGCTATCAATAATAATAAAGGGGTGGGCATAATTGTGACTCACGAATGAAGAGACCCGGCAGTTCAGATAAGCTGTAATCACGTCGAATACCTTCGATTTTTTACATACCAACCAGTGTGGTTTCAGTTTGTCAGATTGTCGGGTTTTTTATGCGGATGTGAAAATTTCATATCCATTTTTTGTAACCGCTAGGCTATGCTCAAATTGTGCGGAGAGAGATTTGTCACGTGTGACAGCCGTCCATCCGTCGCTGAGAACTTTTGCACCCGGTTGACCCGCATTTATCATCGGCTCAATGGTGAAGAACATACCCTCTTCAAGGGCAATGCCAGTTCCGGGTTTTCCGTAATGGAGGATCTCAGGGGCGACGTGAAATTCACGACCGAGGCCGTGACCACAAAAATCACGCACCACCGAAAATCCTTTACTCTCTGCAAACGATTGGATGGCATGTCCAATGTCACCTAGGGTTGTGCCCGGCTTTACAATCTCAATTGCACGCATCATTGATTCGTAGGTAACGTCTATGAGTTTTTGCGCGCGCAGGGGTGGTTTTCCCACGGTGAACATGCGACTTGTGTCGCCGTACCAGCCGTCACGTATAACGGTGACGTCAATGTTGATAATGTCACCGTCGCGAAGGTTTTTTGTATCCGAAGGAATGCCGTGGCAAATAACATGATTCACAGATGTGCAAATCGATTTTGGAAATCCATTATAGTTTAGCGGAGCAGGTATAGCTTTGTTCTCACAAATGAATGCATGACAAATATCATTAAGCTCTTGGGTGGAAACGCCAGCCTTTACGAATGGTGCAATATGATCCAACGTTTGTGCTGCAAGTTTGCCAGCGTTGCGCATGCCAGCGAATCCATTATCTCCGTAGATAGGGATAGGTTCACCGTGGGTTCCGGGGACATGTTTAAGAGGCTTGATCATCACAAATATTGTCTAGTTTTGCAGTATAATGGGGATTTCTCTCGAAATTTCAAGAGAAATTGGTGTAATTTCACAATTATATGCATGCATTGAAACATTGTTTCTTTGCGCAAGGATAAGAGTGTCTGCAAATACAGGATCTATATCTGTTGCGGGCGCAAAGGAATTACAATCATTTCGTTGCACAATAAATATGACCGATGCACGTGCCCCATTTTTTACACAGGCAATGAGTTCTTCTAAATGTTTTGTGCCACGGGCGGTGACACTATCAGGAAAGCGGGCTTGATCATCAACCTTGTGATGTACGTTTTTAACCTCAACGTAATGGTCGGGAAGTCCGGGCTCTGTCAGGAGAAAATCCACGCGCGAGTTAGTGCCGTATTTTACCTCACGTTTGACATGTGTGTAGTCTTGAAAGGGGATAAGTTTTGCGTGTGTGAGAGCTTCTTCCACAAGTTTATTGGGTCGTCCCGTGTTCCCGCCTATATAGACGTTGTCGACGCGAACCATCTCAAACCGGTAGTTCAATTTGCCTGTAGGATTGATAATAGGTTGCACCCATGTGCGTGTTCCAGGTTCTTTGATGCCGAGCATTGCACCAGAGTTTGGACAGTGTGCGGTTATTTCCTCACCTGTGTCTAATAGGACATCGGCAAGAAAGCGTTTGTATCTTTTTAGCAGTTTCCCCGGCAACAGCGGTGGATCGTATATAATAGGCATGCTATGAAAAAAATAATATACGTAAACGTAATCGACAAAGGTCAATCAAGCAATGGGTTCTTCCGTGAATAAAACGGCAGCAATTTTAATCATCGGGAATGAGGTGCTTTCTGGGCGCACAAAAGATGCAAATGTAAATGCGATTGCAACAAAACTCAATGAGATTGGGGTTACGCTCAGTGAGGGACGTGTCGTGCGTGACATTGAGTCCGAAATTATTCATGCAGTTAATGAGCTTCGCCAAAAATATGATTATGTATTTACGACTGGTGGTATTGGAACAACGCATGATGATATTACGGCAGCATCAGTTGCTAAAGCCTTCGGCGTTGATGTGCGTGAGAATGCTGAAGCGCTTAGGCTTTTAATTGCTAACTATCATGGAAAGCTTACGCAATCAGCACGTAAAATGGCAATGATTCCTACTGGCGCAAAACTGATTGCAAATCCGGTGACGATCGCACCTGGTTTTTATTTAGAGAATGTTTTTGTTATGGCAGGCGTTCCCATTATCGCTGCAGCAATGTTTGATGATGTTATTGGAAAAATAACCCATGGTTCACCTATTGTTTCAAAGTCACTGACATGTCATTTGCCAGAAAGTTTTGTTTCTGAACGCTTTGCTGATTTACAAAGCGCGTACCCGTCTCTCGATCTTGGAAGTTATCCCCGCTGGGGAAGTGCAGGGTTTAATTTAAACCTTGTGATACGTGGTGTAGATGAGGATTTAATCATACGTGCATTTAATGACCTTGAGGCACTTATTGTAGAATTAACCAACGCGTTTGATAAAATGAAGGCTAACGACAGGTAAGTTTAGATTCCGTTAATGGTTTTGTGATAGTTTGATAGTGGAGCGGTTTATAGATAAACATGAAGCAAATTTTAGTTGTTATTGATAGTTCAGAGATTAGTAAGGATGTGCAGTTGTATGCCATTCGTTTGGCCAAAATGCATGGGGTAAGCCTTAAAGGGCTTGGGATTATTGACACCCCATGGTTGACCGCCGTTCAACCGGAGCCCTTAGGTGCTGCAGCTTATAAAGTTCATCATGATGATGAAATTACAAATCAGGTGCGCTCACAGATGGATGCGGCGCTTGAGACGTTTCATGCAAAATGCACGAAGGAAAAAATCAAATCGAGCACGAGTATCGTTGAGGGTTTTCCTGCCCAAGAAATTTATCGCCTCGCTCAAGAATATGACGCCATTGTCATGGGACAAACGGCCAATTTGCATCATGATCTTGAAGAAGAAAACAGCCTTTTGTTGAATCATACGGCGCGAGATGCTGCGCGGCCAATCTTTGTCGTTCCTCATAACAAAATTAAGGGTGACACCGTGTTGTTAGCCTATGATGGGAGTATTTCCTCATCGAAAGCCATTCATTTATACTTTATGATGGGGCTTGTGAAGGACAAGGAAGTACACATCGTAAGTGTTTCTAAAAATGAGGAAGAATCAAAAAGCCACTGTCAGCAAATAATACGCCTAGCAAATTCCTATGATATTAAGGTTCAGGCACATCCTGTTGGATCGCGGAAAAATGTAGCTGATATTCTCCTCGAAAAAGCCGAAGAAATTAATGCATGTACAATTGTTGTGGGATCATTTGGGCAATCTGCTTTTACAGAAGTGTTGTTCGGTTCAGTAACGCAAAAATTACTTGAGAATACAAAGCGTCCTTTGTTCATTTACCATTGATAATAAGAGCAGTTCATTACAAAAGTAGCATTTTAGTTATTTAGGTTTTGTTTGGCCGTTTAATTTGCTATCATAATCGAAGGCTATGGTAATGACTGCATCTATGAAACCCTTAAAACGCTACGAATCTTTTACAAGTTATGGATTTAACCAGTTTCTTCCTCTGGTAACAATTCAGTTTTGCTTCATTGTGATTTACATCCTACTGAAAAGTTACAAGAACCTCATCCTTGGAGGTCTTGAAGCGGATCCGTATGTGCGACCAGCGATTGAATCTTGGTCAACTGTTCCAATGATGCTGCTCTTTTTGGGTGGCTATCTCAAGCTTTCAAATCATTTTCGCCGGGAGCAGCTGTTTTACATAAGTCTCGGGGCTATTATGATACCGTTGGCAGTACTCACGTTCTGGGTGCATCCGAATGGTCAAGTTCTCTCAATGAAAAGCGCGACCATCCAGGGGTTGCGTGAAAATTATTCACACATGCAGTTTGCTATTATTTGGGCAGGGCGATGGATTGAAACATTGATGTGTTCGTTTGCAACTCTTTGGGGGCCTGTGTTTGTTTATATGTATATCTGGCAGTTTGCGAATGATGTGACAAATCTTGTGAAAGCGCGTGTTTTTTATCCAGTCTTTATCTTCCTCGGTGGTATTCCTTATGTCGTCGGTCAAAGTATTGTGAGTCACAGTGTGCCTCAAGGTGTGCTTGATGCTGACAAGGTAATGGTTGTTTTGCAACGCTACATAGTGATTTCTCTTCTTTTGAGCGCGGTTGCAGCATACGTATACTGGCGTTATCACAAGGCCGCACGGGAAACCAACGCCGATCATCCCCCACAATCATTGCTAAAACTCCATGTCATTCAAAGTTTAAATAGTGCCTTTTCCGATGGCGTGTCTCGTCGTCTAATCATTTTGGCAGTAGGTGTTTCGTTTATTCTTGAGGTTATGAGCACATTGCTAATGAAGCTCACGCAAATTACGCGGGTAAACCAAGAGATGATGGCAGGTTTTATGGACGGCGTGACAGGATACATAGGCGCAATGGGCAAGTTCACGGTCATTTTAGTCCTGATCGCAATGTTTCGATTGCGCCAAAAAAACTGGTCTGGGTTAGCAACGATCACAGGTGTTGCCTTTAGTGGTCTTGTTGTGGCGCTATACGTGATTGACTACATGGGGTACCTACTTGTTGATCAAATGGTATTTGCTGTTCCGCTTGGTGTGTTTGTCGTGGCCGTGTTAATGGTTTTGACCGAGGGTGTTAAGTTTTACTGGTACTTGCCTGCGCGCGAAATGGTTTTTCTGACGCTGTCCCAAGAACATCGCATTAAATCAAAGGCAATTGCTGATTTGTTGGGCGTTGCACTTGGGTTAACGTTGGCGCGCTTGGCAATACTTGTCACGCAACAAATAGGTGGTGGTGACTTTTTTGTTGGTCTTTCTTACTTGATGGGAGTAACAATACTCGTGGCCATGGTTTGGTTGAAATCAATCGTTGATCTTCAAGGGTATATGGCCAAAGCCGAGATGGATCCTTTGCAAAACAAAGCTTAAAAACACGTTTTTAAAAGTAATGACACTGTCTACCAGCTACCAGCTGGCTTCTGGGGGAAGAGACATTAATATTGCATCAATATTACCGTTAGTTTCCAGACCAAATTTTGTTCCGCGATCGTGAAGAAGATTAAACTCAACGTATCGCCCACGTTTTTGTGTTAGTGCAATACGCTCAGCTTCAGTCCATTCTTTGGGAATGTTTCGTTCAGCTACAGGTGTGAAGGCGTCTAAAAATGCATCACCAATGTCACAGACAAAGTCAAAGTCCTTAAGGGTGTTTCCCGTATCAACGTAGTCAAAAAAAATGCCGCCTATTCCCCGTGCTTCGTTGCGATGAGGGAGGTAAAAATAGGTATCACACCAATCTTTGAATTTAGGATAGTACGTGGGGTCGTGTTTATCGCACGCATCTTTTAACGCATTGTGAAAGATTTCAGTGTCTTCATCATTGGGAAATGTCGGTGTCATATCAGCGCCGCCCCCCCACCATAGTGACCCTGTTTTGATACATCGTGTATTAAAATGTACCGCTGGAACGTGGGGTGAATGCATGTGGGCAACCAGAGAAATGCCAGCAGCCCAAAATTCATCAGTGTTTTCCGTATGGGGCAGTTTTTCACGAAATTGTGGGGTTAGTTTCCCACGTACACACGAGTAATTCACACCAACCTTTTCAAAAATACGCCCGCGCATCAATGACATTTCACCACCACCACCACCGGGGCGTTGCCAGGTCTTACGGGTGAAAGTTCCGGCATCACCATCGACTTGTCTATGTGTGTTGTTTTTCTCGATATCTTCAAAGGTTGCACATATTTTATCACGTAAAGCCATAAACCATTTGGTTGCTCTGTCTTCAGAAAATTTAGGTGATTGTATGGATTCAGAATTACTCATGATCGTAACTGCTGTCGTCCTCGGGGTCTAAATGTAACAATACATCTGATTCAGGAATGCCCTCACGTATGGCCTTGCGGACGTCCACAGCAATGTCGTGCGCATCATGAAGAGAGAGGTTACCGTTGAGTTCAAGGTGGCATTGAATAAAAATGCGATTCCCACTGTTGCGGGTGCGCAGATCATGAAAGCCCTTAACGGCATCAAACTTATTTATGATTCGCCCAATTTTGTGGCGCATATTGTCCCCAAGCTCACGATCAATGAGGATGTTAATGGCTTCGCGGCCAACGCTAATACAGCTCACTAAAATGTATACACCGATTACGAGCCCAGACAGGGAGTCAAACCAGAGTAAACTTGTGTGTTGCGTGATCACAAGCGACAGAATCACGCCAATATTTATAATAAAATCGACGCGATAGTGTGCCGCATCAGCTGAAATTGCGGCTGATTTAGTTTTTCTAACAACGTACCGTTGAAACGAAAGTAAAACCCCAGTTGCAACAAGTGAAAAAATCATCACAGCAATTCCCGAAGATGTTTCTTTAAGGGGAATCGGGTTTAGCGACTTGGAAAGTGCGTCTTGTATTAGCCACAGGCCTGATGTGAGGATAAGAAATGCCTGGCCAAGAGCAGAAATCGCCTCAAATTTGCCGTATCCAAAGCGATGACGATGATCTGGCGGGCGTTGAGCAAGGCGCACAGCAAAAAGATTTGCCAGCGATGCAAAGGAATCTAGCAGAGAATCAATCAGGGTGGCCTGGAGGCTTACCGCTCCCGTGATCCACCATGCCCAAAGCTTTGCTAAAATAAGAATAATTGCCACGGTTACAGATGCGAATGCAGCCCTGTTGACGAGGGTGTTCCGTGCGATTAAAAGATCCGGTGACATAAATGATCCGTTGAGTTGTTTCTCATTGTATTTATAATGGACTTACACATAAATACAACGCACGAATGGATATTACCCAACTTATTGATCAGTTTAATCTCACAACTAAGCTTGAGCAGTTCTGGCGATACGGTGAAATCTTCGTTATTCTTTTTGGCGCCTATGTATTAAGGCACCCACTATCGGTTGGTGTTTTTTCGCTCATTACCGTAGGCAAATCTACCGAAGAAAAGCGACAAATTCGCCAAACATTTTCTACGCCGCTTGAGCTTGCAATTGTGGCCTTTGTGTTTTTTGTATGTACCCAGTTTGTAACCTTTGTGGCCGAGATTTCTTACGCAACGCATGTTGCGGGTACAGCACTCATGTTTTCAGGTTTCTGGGCGGCTCATCGGGGGATTTGTGCGTATTCTGATCGTCTTCAGAAAATGTATGTGCTTGTGGATGCGGGGTTAACCCAGGAAGTTGCTCATTTTGTAACACAGGTATTGCGATTTGTTCTTGTGATGCTGGGGGCATTTTCGATTCTCGATTTTTGGGGAATTAATCTTTCAGCACTCGTGGGAGGTATGGGGATCTTGGGGGCTGCCATTGCGTTTGCATCTCAAGATTTGATCAAAAATATTTTTGGTTCACTTGTTGTGCTCATGGATCAAACCTATCGGGTCGGAGATACCGTTGCCATTGGAAAAAATCACGGAATTGTTGAGCATATTGGGTTGCGCACAACAAATCTGCGTGATTCAGGTAAGGCACTTATTAGTATTCCTAACAGTACGATTGTTAACACCACAGTTATAAATCTTTCACGTAAGGTTCATCAGAGGTTTGAGATCCTCATGTATCTTAAGGCGCAGACGCCAAATGAAAGAGTGCAAGGTTTTTCCCAGCGAATGCGTGGGTATTTATCTACGCATGAGTGGATTGCCACAGATGAGGAAACGATTAAATCACCCTCTGTGTCCGTTTTTGGACTAACAAGTCGTGGGGTTGAACTTAAATTGGATTTCTTTATGCATCTTGATAAAGGTGCTGACGAACGTTTGTTGCAAGAAAGTATTTATCTCAAGGCAAAAGAAATTTCAGAGACTTCAGGGGTTACTCTTTGTTGATTTTTTATCGCTCGTTCTTTATATGCTCGCAATAAGTACGGGAATGAGATGTATTGCGAAGTATGCCCACAATATATCGCCCTCGATAGGCACGGGCGATTTTCCTTTAACGTACATCCGGCGAACGTGAGCTGTATAAACAATGTTTCCAAATAGCCCCAGCCACACTTTGATCCCCATGTGCACGCTTAGTGGCCAAATAATCTGCCAGTAATTAGATTGAATGACAGCATCTATTGCAAAATAAAGACTGATTAGATTTACCATTATGATCGCTGAGGCATACCCAAACATTCTGCGGTAAAACATCCATGCGCCATCAGCAAAGAAAGCCGCCCAGTTCCACATAATGAAACGTTCGCGGTCACCAAGTTTATCAAAATATGAAAGATAATACTGTGTTTCATAATGACTCGGGCGCATACCTTCATTGGGGCCTTTAACTGCTTTATAAAAATCGTCGCGGGTAAGTTTACTCATTGACTCGCCAGGTATATTTTTCATTATTCTAACCAAGAAGCGTTAATTTTTCCTTTAATTGAGATAAGAGGCTCCTGCCACTGGACAAAACAATGTCAATATGAACTTTTTGCTTGTCAAGATATGCAGTTAGAGGTAAGTCTGTAATATCTCCTATGCATATTTGCAAGCGGCGTTCTGCCCATGGATACATTCTCGTAATTTTTTTAGCTGGTACTTCAATGGATATACATGAACTAAAGACACAATCTCCCGCGGATCTTCTCAAGCGTGCGGAAAAAATGGGGATTGAAAACGCAAGTACATTGCGTAAACAAGATATTATATATGCTATTCTGCGCCGTCTTGCCGATGAAGGAACAATGATTTTTGGTTCCGGTGTGATTGAAATTCTTCAAGATGGTTTTGGGTTTTTACGTTCGTCATCAGCCAATTACTTGGCCGGTCCAGACGATGTTTATGTACCCCCGGCACAGGTTAAAAAATATGCCCTTCGAACAGGCGACACTGTTTACGGTGAGGTGCGCGCACCAAAAGATAACGAGCGTTACTTTTCACTGGTTAAGCTAATTAAAATTAACTTTGAAGCCCCTGACACGATTCGTCATCGGATTAACTTTGATAACTTAACGCCCTTGTATCCTGATGAACGGATCCCGTTTGAAATTGAGGGAATGAATCCTGAAAAGGGTGTGGTAAACCGTATCATTGATATTATTTCTCCGATCGGAAAAGGTCAACGTGCCTTGATTACGGCTCCCCCACGCAGTGGTAAGACAATTATGTTGCATAACATCGCTGATGCTGTTGCAAAGAACATTCCTGAGGCGCATCTCATGGTGTTGCTCATTGACGAGCGCCCAGAAGAAGTAACAGATATGGCGCGCACTGTTGATGGAGAGGTTGTGAGTTCGACGTTTGATGAACCGGCTTCTCGTCATGTTCAGGTGGCCGAAATGGTCATTGAAAAAGCCAAGCGCCTCGTCGAGTGTAAAAAAGATGTGGTTATCCTGCTGGATTCAATTACACGTTTGGCACGCGCCTACAATGCTACACTTCCCTCTTCAGGTAAGGTGCTGACTGGTGGTGTGGATGCAAATGCACTGCAACGCCCGAAGCGTTTGTTTGGTGCGGCACGTAATATTGAGGACGGAGGATCCCTCACGATTATTGGCACGGCGATGATTGAAACTGGTTCGCGTATGGATGAAGTTATCTTCGAAGAATTCAAGGGCACGGGTAACTGTGAGATTATCTTGGATCGTAAGCTTGCCGATAAACGTATTTACCCGGCCATTGACATCACGCGTTCGGGAACACGTCGTGAGGATTTACTTCTCAGCAAGGCCGATCTTTCGAAAACTTGGGTTCTTCGCCGCATTCTGGATCCTATGGGACCTCAAGATGGCATGGAATTTTTGCGTACAAAACTCAAGAACTGTAAGAACAACGAAGAGTTTTTTCAGTCAATGAACGGCTAATTTTTCGCTCCTTTTTCAGCGAAAATCATCTGGCTAATTTTGTGTCTGAGCGTTATGATTTCCCCACATAAGTGGAGGGTATCATCGTGCAGCATTACGTTTCAGATTTTCGTGTGGAAACATCCCGCGGTGAAGACGATCAAATTGATTACCGAATTTGCGATTTAAAGCGTGTGTCCGAGCGACATCCTGACGTTTGTAAACTTCCTTTTACATTAAAGGTTTTGCTTGAGAATGGGTTGCGAAATTGTGCGAGTGGTGAATCTGACAGGTATATTACGGCCTTTTTAACATCCTATTTTTCTGGGAATTTTTCTGAAAAACCTTTTGTTACTCGTTTTCAGCCGATGCGGGTTCTTATGCAAGACTTTACTGGTGTACCCGCTGTTGTTGACCTTGCGGCGATGCGTGATGCTGTCCATGAAAAAGGGGGCAATGCATCTAAAATTAATCCCAAGGTTCCTGTTGATCTCGTGATTGATCACTCGGTTACTGTGGATGAATACGGCAGTGCACAGGCCTATGAGAAAAATGTTACCAATGAATTCCGGCGGAATAATGAGCGCTATACATTTTTGAAATGGGCACAGCAATCGCTGGATAATTTTCGCGTGGTACCCCCAGGAACAGGTATTTGTCATCAGGTGAATCTTGAGTATTTGGGGACAGTTGTTCATCAGTACGAATGTGATAAACGTCAATGGCTTGCCCCTGACACGTTGGTTGGCACTGATAGTCATACTACCATGATTAATGCTCTTGGCATTGTTGGTTGGGGTGTTGGTGGTATTGAGGCAGAGGCGGCGATGCTCAATCAACCGCTTCCTATGGAGATTCCCCGTGTGCTCGGGGTTCGCCTAATGGGGGGACTGCGCCCGGGGGTAACAGCCACAGATCTCGTGCTGACACTGACAGAGATGCTGCGTGCAAAGGGTGTTGTCGGCATGTTCGTTGAGTTTCATGGTGATGGCCTCGATACACTTTCACTTGAGGATCGTGCCACGGTTGCAAATATGTGCCCAGAATTTGGATCTACGGTTGCCTGTTTTCCCATTGATCAACAAACAATCGACTACTTGGCGTTTACAGGGCGAACCCAGGAACATTGCACCCTCGTCCGGAGCTATGCCCAGCACCAGGGGTTGTGGCGCACGCGTGAAACAGCCACCTATTCAGAAATCGTGGAATTTGATCTGAATACTGTTACTACCTGTTTGGCGGGGCCTAAGCGTCCTCAGGATCGCGTGCGGATTGAAGATATTCCGCAATCAGTTGAATCGTCGAACGCCGATGTACCTAAGGCTGTTGCACAAATTTTGCTGGATGATCAATCAGTTACCTTAACACATGGTGATGTAGTCATGGCAGCGATTACCAGTTGCACAAACACATCGAATCCGGCAGCACTCATTGCTGCGGGTTTAATGGCGCAAAAAGCAAATAGTATGGGTTTGCGTGCAAAACTTTGGGTGAAAACATCTTTTGCCCCAGGGTCGCAAGTTGTTACTGATTATATGGAACACAGTGGATTACAAAAACACCTAGACGCACTCGGTTTTAACTTGGTGGGGTACGGATGTACCACCTGTATTGGAAACTCAGGTCCACTTCGTGATGAGGTCGCGCGTGCCATTGATACACATGATTTGAGTGTTTGTTCTGTTCTTTCGGGGAACCGCAATTTTGAAGGGCGCGTTCACCCCCAAACAAAGCTCAATTATTTAGGGAGCCCCGCGTTGGTTGTTGCTTATGCGTTGCTCGGGACAATGAATAAGGATGTGACGGCGGAGGCACTGGGTACCGATAATGCTGGAAACACTATTTATCTCAAGGATATCTGGCCAACGAGCGATGAAATTCGCAACATCATGGGCAAATCTGTGAATAAAGAAATGTTTGCATCACGATACGCCCATGTCTTTGATGGAACTGACGAGTGGCAGAAATTAAAAACATTACCAACTGATCTCTATGCGTGGGATTCAAAAAGCACATACGTGCAGCGCCCTCCTTATTTTGATACGAAATATCAAATGAAGCCTGAGAATATCGCGAATGCACGTGTTCTTGTGATGCTTGGGGATTCGACCACCACTGATCATATTTCACCGGCGGGGTCGATTGCTAATGATTCGCCAGCAGCTTCCTATTTGACCCGCAACAATGTGCCTTCTGAGGATTTTAATTCATATGGATCGCGACGTGGCAATCATGAAGTTATGATGCGGGGAACGTTTGCAAATATTCGGATGCAGAATGAACTAACACCCGGAAAAAAGGGTAGCTGGACACATTTTTATCCCACGGATGAAGAGATGAATATATTTGAGGCATCAAAACGTTACCGTGATCTGGGTGTACCGACGGTTGTGATTGCTGGTCGCGAATATGGTACAGGATCATCCCGGGATTGGGCGGCAAAAGGTACGCAGTTATTAGGTGCCCGTGCGGTAATTGCCGAAAGTTTTGAGCGTATTCATCGCACAAACCTTGTTGGTATGGGCGTTTTGCCCTTAACCTTTACAAATGGTGAGACGCGTAAGTCTTTAAATATTGATGGTTCTGAAACATGGAACATCATCTGGCCGGAAGAGGGGAAAACACGCCTACACATCCCTGCAACGATCCTGCGAAGTGATGGAGCCTTAGAAACCATTCATCTGCAAGCAGAAATATACACAGCTCAAGAACAGGCGTATCTACGCCACGGGGGAATTATGCCCTTCGTCGTTAATTCAACGCTTGGTCTAGCGCCGTCTGTGGCAACACCGACATGATCCGTATCGTAGTGACCAATAAAGATGGCTCCAGCATGAGGGTTCGAATTCATGCTCTGTGATGGTGCCCTCTTTTTCGTTGAGCAACATATATCCAGATGTGCGGTGAAGACAGGCATTTAAGGCACGTCCTAACTCTGCGGTTTGATCAATAAGAGATCTGATCAAGGTTGCGGGATCCTCAGTAGCCCGCATTTTAGCGATAAAGTGAATGTCTTTGATGCCAATTTTAAGAGCTTGATGTTCCTTAAGGGTATTGACATAAGGCATCACCAGATCTTGGCAATCGTGGCGCTGTGTGATGCTTAGGATATCGAGGGCAATTTTCTTATAACGAAAATGAATCCTACCTAATGCAGCTGCTAGGCGATATACGTTTGGTGGATCGGTCAGTTTTAGTGTTACCGTTTCGATTTCCTCTGTTGTCTCTAAAATGCTGAAATCCCAGGGAAGTTGCTTTTTAATTGTGAGTGCACATGCGGGGTACAAGAGATCTCTTGTTAAACGTTTTCCCCAGTGGTGTTGTTCTTCAAGATCATACGCGTGCAGGGGAAAAGAGAATAGGAAAGCGAACAATATTATCATGTAAACATAAATATAATTATGATTAATTATAATACTTTATGTTTAATAAAGAGTTTCGTGTGTGTTTTTTACTAACAACACAGGCAATAACGTCCTGTTTCTTCGGGGGGTGGGGCAATCCGTACGCGTCTTGATTGAA
>CAYGTJ010000003.1:0-19944 GCA_964352755.1 uncultured Alphaproteobacteria bacterium | reverse complement strand
GAATATCACCATTGGTGGAAGTGTTTTTATAGTTGGACTTTTTAAGAAATTAATCATTGCAGATGGGCTTTCCGGCTGTGTTAATGCTGGTTATTTGGCTCTGGACAATGGTGTTAATCTAACATTTTTTGAGGCCTGGTTTGTGAGTACAAGTTATGCGCTGCAACTTTATTTTGATTTTTCAGGATATAGTGAAATGGCTCTAGGGCTTGCTAGAATATTTAATATTTCTTTTCCGCTGAATTTTGATACTCCATACCGATCAACTTCAGTAATTGAGTTCTGGAGAAGGTGGCACATTACACTTTCATTATTTTTAAGAGATTATATCTATATTCCCCTAGGTGGGAGCTACGAGGGGATATGGATCAAGCATAGAAACCTCTTGTCAACAATGCTACTTGGAGGGCTGTGGCATGGAGCAAGTTGGAATTTTGTTATTTGGGGGCTGCTCCACGCCATGTTTCTCTCAATTAATCATTTATGGAGAGCAAATAATTCAATAAATAATTACTTAAATATACCAAAAAAAATAACCCATTTTTTAGGGTGGTCTTTGACATTTTCAAGTATTATTCTTTCGTGGGTGGTTTTTAGAGCAGTTAATTTAGATGTCGCAGTAAAAATGTATTTATCCTTGTTTGGCGCAAATAAAATTTCTTTGCCTCAGCTTTTACAGCCAATTTTTAGTGATCACCCACTGTTAATATATGAGGGGTTTTTTGCAAATAGAATTTTTGAACCCTCTCATTACATTCCGTTTTTGGTGATTGGAATTTTGTTCGAATTTGTTTTGCCGTCGTCGAAAGATTATTTCTCTTCATATTTAAGAGATAATCCAACCTCAGATTCCCAGCAAGAACAGAATACCAATTCACTATTAATGTGGAGCCCAACTGCTGGCAAGGCTTTTTTTATTGCTTTGCTCTTTGTGTTTTCATTAGCAGTTATGTCACTCAGTGAGAGTGTTGAGTTTTTATATTTTAATTTTTAGGTGGCTCCATGAAGTATAAGAAATTTATTGTATACTTTATTATTTTTCTCATTTTACTCTTATGTCCTTTGGGGCTCTCATATGTGTTTTTAAGAAATGCTGGTGAAACACTCACGGGTTCTGAAGTGTCTATGCGCCAATTACAGGAATCACAATTACAGTTATTTGGTTCTGCTATTTTTCAAGATACTAAAAAGATTAAGCTTACTTCATATGGAGCTCTAAAGCCAACTGTCATCACTTTGGGGTCTTCTCGAGCGGGTAATATGCGTAAGCAGTTTTTTAAAGATAGATTTTATAGCCTCTCTCGAGTTATGACCTCCATTCAAGATGGACTGTATTATGTTCCGCACTTTCTCAAAATTCATAAACCTGAAGTTATAATATTCACGGTGGATTATTGGTGGTTTAATGATGTAAAGGAGGGATGCAAGTCAAATGAAAAAAACCTAAATATCTTAGATAACAAAATAAACGTCACTCATCTTTTTATTCCTTTCAAATGGCTACTAGAGACAAAGATATCTTGGAATTTTCTTATAAACATATTCATGAAAGACACTAAGAATAGAAATATAGGTGTGCGTGCCCTTTTAAAAGATGCAGGAGAGGCCAACGATGGATCTATCTTTTACCCGTTTTCTCTCCCGCCGATACAAAACACATCAGGATTAATTGATATTATCGAGGGAAGGGATCTCGGCAGCAGGCACTTAAGCAACACGATGACATTTAGCGAGACTAAGTTTTGTAAATTTAAAAACCTCTTGGCGCTTATTAAAAGTAGTGGCGCCAGAGTGCTTGTGATATTCCCGCCGCAACCGCCCTCGTTTGCTAAATTAATGAAAAAATATAGCTATGAGAATTTGCAATCTCTATTTCAGCGGCTGGAGGAAGATAAGATTGAGTATTTAAATTTCTCCAGTCCAACAGAATGGTTTGAGGTAACGGATGGCGAGTTTCATGATATTGTTCATGCAAGTGACATTGTTGGTGTGAAAACTTTGTTGTCGATAGTTAAAAAACATCCATGGGTTCGCAAGTATATTAATGAGGCCTTTCTTAGGGGTGCTCTGATAGCTTCTAAGGGCAAGGAGAGCATCCCACGTCAAATGTTAAACTGGACTAAATCTAGACATTAAGGTACCCAGAATGTGGAGTTTATTTGAATTCACAGGTTAACCTAGGAGGTCGTAAAACGGTTTTTCTTTAAAAAAGCGCGTTAGGAAGCTTGGCCGAAGGCATCATCCCAGCTGCCTTGGGTGGCGGCTTTTGAGTATTCAGTGGCGCGGTTCTCAAAGAAGTTTGTGTGTTCAACACCGTTTAGCATCTCATCCATCCACGGAAGAGGATTTTGCGATACGTTAAATATAGCCTTGCACCCTAGTTGGCGAAGACGTCGATCGGCAATGTAGCGAATGTATTGTTTGACTTCGCTGCCTTCGAGACCCTCAACACCGCCAAGTTCGAAGGTGAGGTCAATGAAGGCATCCTCAAGTTCGACAACTTTTACACATGTATCCTGAAGTTTTTGCGCAAACGCGGGTGTCCATACGGTGGGGTTTTCTGAAATGAACGTCTTGAACAGGCGAATGATTGAGTGCGTATGCAATGTTTCGTCGCGCACCGACCATGAAACGATCTGTCCCATGCCCTTCATTTTATTAAACCGTGGGAAATTCATGAGGATGGCGAAGGATCCAAAGAGTTGGAGCCCCTCGGTAAAAGCACCAAAAACAGCCATGGTCATGGCGATGTCTTCAGGGGATTCACCACCGAAGGATTGCATGTATTCCCATTTGTTTTTCATTTCTTCATATTTTAAGAAGGCTTGGTATTCGGTTTCAGGCATTCCGATGGTGTCGAGAAGATACGAATATGCAGCAATATGAACGGTCTCAATATTTGAGAATGCAGCCAGCATCATTTTGACCTCAGTGGGCTTGAAAATGCGGCTGTAGTGTTCCATGTACACGTTGTTGACCTCAACATCGGCCTGGGTAAAGAAACGGAAAATTTGCGTGAGGAGGTTTTTTTCAGGAGCTGTGAGGTTTTTGTTCCAATCACGCACGTCATCAGACAAAGGCACCTCTTCCGGGAGCCAGTGAATGCGCTGTTGGGTGAGCCACGCCTCATATGCCCAGGGGTAGTGGAAAGGCTTATACACGGGGTTTGGTGTGAGTAAGTTAGGTGTGCGTTGTGACATGAGATCCTCTTAAATCTATTTGGCCTTAAAAAATATGGGGGCGTCCTTTATTGGCAGGACAGACATTCCTCGTATTTGTTATCGTCTTGGGCGGGCTTAATCATTTGATGGGAGAGATTGCTTGAGCCCTTACTCTCTGCACGTTGGAGTGATTTTGATCGCAAATAATACTGTGACTTTACACCCTTTTTCCATGCCTGCATATGAACGTCATGCAAAACTTTTTTATGTACATTACTGGGTAAGAAAATATTCAATGATTGCGCTTGGTCAATATAGGGCTGACGATCGGCGGCGTGTTCAATCAGCCAGCGTTGATCAAGCTCAAAGGCGGTTTTGAAGACATTTTTTTCATGAGCGTCTAAGAAATCGAGATGCTGAACAGACCCTTCATTCGTGGTAACGGATGACCAAATATCAGGATTGTCATGGCCTTTTTCAGCGAGGAGTTCCTTCAAGAATTTATTACGCACAGCAAACGATCCGGAAAGCGTTTTGTGGGTGTACGCATTGGCGGCAAAGGGCTCAATACCTGGGGATGTGCCGCCACAGATGATCGAGATTGATGCCGTTGGGGCGATTGCCGTTTTGTTTGAAAAGCGCTCCATACTCCCGCCATCAATGGCATCAGGGCACGCCCCGCGTTCCTTTGCTAAGGCAACAGAGGCTTTGTTTACATGTTCATGGATATGGGCAAATATTTTTTTATTCCAGCTTTTTGCAGTGACACTTTCAAAGGGAATTTTCTTCGATTGCAAAAATGAGTGAAAGCCCATGACGCCGAGCCCAACCGAACGTTCACGCATGGCGGAATATTTGGCCTTTGCCATGTCGGTGCCGGCCTTGTTTATGTAGTCAGAGAGAACATTATCAAGAAGACGCATGATGTCTTCGATGATTTGGGGGTCGTCTTTCCACTCGTCATAGGTTTCAAGGTTTAATGAGGCAAGGCAACACACGGCCGTACGCTCATTACCAAGGTGATCGATGCCCGTTGGCAGCGTAATTTCACTGCAGAGATTCGACATCTTTACCTTAAGATCAAGGCGTTTATGATGGTCTGGAATAGCCCGGTTCACAGTATCAATGAAGATTATATAAGGCTCGCCAGTTTCAACACGTGTGGTGAGGATGCGAATCCATAGTGAGCGTGCGGATACTTCGCGGATGACTTCACCGTCTTTGGGGCTTTTGAGTTCCCACATGCCATCGTCTTCAACGGCCTGCATGAACGCGTCAGGAATGAGAATACCATGATGGGTGTTGAGCGTTTTGCGATTGTAGTCGCCACCTGTTGGCTTGCGAATTTCAATGAATTCTTCAATTTCGGGGTGATCTACGGGCAAGTAAATCGCGGCTGATCCGCGGCGCAACGACCCTTGAGAAATGGCGAGCGTCATGCTGTCCATTACTTTCATGAAGGGTACAACGCCAGATGTTTTTCCGTTGCGGCCGACTTTTTCACCAAGCGAGCGCAGGTTCCCCCAATAGCTACCAATGCCGCCCCCGCGTGAGGCAAGCCACACGTTTTCGTTCCACAGGTCAACGATTCCTTGCAGGCTGTCGTTGGCCTCATTCAAGAAACATGAGATAGGAAGGCCACGATTTGTCCCGCCATTCGAAAGAATCGGTGTTGAAGGCATAAACCAAAGCTTGGATGCATATGTGTACAGGCGCTGGGCGTGCTCTTGATCATCGCCGTAATACTCTGCCACGCGTGCGAAAAGGTCTTGATAACTCTCACCAGGAAGTAAATAGCGATCATTCAGAACAGATTTTCCAAAATCAGTGAGGTTTTCGTCACGGGCGGCAATGGTTTCCACCTGAATCGTGTGTGTTACATTGGTTGGTTGGGGTGACGTGGCAGATTTCAAAGCATGCATTGTGGTAAGTATCCTCATAAAAAAAACAATAGTGTGGCTTAAAGCCAAAAAAACAATCCTGACCAAAAAGGTCAAGAAAGCAGAGATAAATTTGCGTGTGAAGCAAGCGGGCAACCGCTAAAATCATCACACTTGGAAACGATTACTCTTGGCACTTGTTGCCGAAAAGTTACACTCCCTGTAAATACAACCAACCATCTGGGAAACCCTTATATATCAGGGGTTTTAAGAACTAACACTATCTAATTTACCTACATCTTTGCCCCACGTCAATCGACCTGATCACAAAATTTCTGCGTGTTATGTATGAGTATTTCAGATGAAAAAATGGTTACTTATGAGGTGAGTTTTTGATCTGTGAGGAAAGAAATTACCCCTTGTCTTGGCAAAGATTTGGATTGCGGGCGGTGCATCCAAGTAAAAAAAATATAGTCACCCAAAAAATGTTTGTGTACGATGGCTTCCAATGTGACATCTACGCGGTTTGAAGCCTGCGATCTTAGGGGTAAAAAAAATGATAAGTCGTGCACGCCTTCGCCAGTGGCCGGGTGTTAAAATTATTCCGTCGTTGTGGGTGTTGATCGTTGGGTTTACCCTTTGGAATGTTCCTGTGCCAGTTGGTCTCACCGAACAAACGTGGCGCCTGTTTGCTATTTTTGTTTCGACCGTGGTTGGTATTATTACGATGCCTTTGCCTATGGGGGGTGTTGCCCTCATTGGTTTGGTCTTTGCTATTGTTAGTGATGTCCTCACCATTGATCAAGCATTGAGTAAGTTTGGTTCGCCCACGGTCTGGTTAACCGTGAGTGCGTTTTTAATTGCGCGTGCATTTATTAAATCGACCTTGGGTGATCGGTTGGCATACATGTTTATTTCACTGCTTGGGCGAAATGCGATTGGGCTTGGGTATGGTGCGGTGCTGACCGAACTTTTCTTAGCCCCGGTTATTCCATCAAACACGGCGCGTGGTGGGGGAATTACGTACCCTATTTTGCAACCCCTGGCGATGAATTTCGAGAGTTATCCTGATGATCCCTCGCGTCTTCGGATTGGTGCCTATTTGATGCAAGTGGGGTACCATGCCAACGTGATCACCAGTGCGATGTTTCTGACTGCGATGGCAGGAAACCCTTTGATCGTTGAGTTTGCGGCAGCTAAGGGTATTAATCTCAGTTGGCTGTTGTGGTTTCAAGCGGCGATTGTGCCGGGTATGATTTCACTGGCGACGCTGCCCCTGGTGATGGCGGTGATTTTTCCACCTGAATTAAAAGAAACACCTCAAGCCCCAGCAGAAGCCCGGAAAAAGCTCAAGGAAATGGGCCCGCTCAATTTTATTCAAGGGGTGATGCTCGGGATTTTTGGGTTTTTGCTCACGCTATGGATTCTTGGGGGCTATATTGGGGTCAGTGCAACGGCAACGGCACTCTTGGGATTATCGGTTTTGTTGATGGTTGGGGTGTTGCAGTGGGATGATATTCTCAGCGAAAAAGGCGCGTGGAATGTGCTGATTTGGTTTTCGGTGTTACTCACCATGGCGGAATACCTAGATAAATTTGGCATGATGACCTGGCTAGGTACGCAAGCCCAAATCATGGTGGCGCCATTGCCCCAGACATGGGCGATTATTGCACTCATCGGGTTTTATTTTTATATTCACTATTTTTTCGCGAGCATGACAGCCCATGTGAGTGCGTTTTACGGAACATTCCTTGTTGTGATGCTCAGCAGCGGGATGCAGCCGATACCGGCGGCACTTTCGTTGGCGTTTGCATCATGTTTATCAGGATGCTTAACCCACTATGGTACGGGAAGTGCCGCCGCATTTTTCGGTTCGCGTTATGTCACCGTAACCGAATGGTGGCGTAACGGATTCATCATGGCTCTCGTCCATATTGTTATATGGGGCGGCGGCGGATGGATCTGGTGGTCGTACCTTGGCCTGATTTAGTCTAAGCTAAAAGCTGGGCGACCACGTCCAGTGTTTTCGCGTCTACAATGCAGGGACTTGTATAAAGAATAAATTTTATATATTTCATCAGATTAAATTAAATTGTTTGATGTGATCATGGCATCAGACAAAAAAATGTCAATAAGGTCAATTAATTAACTGTATGATTCAGGATTACTATCTATATGATTTTGTATAAAATTTAATATCCTATCAAATACATCTGTATTGAGCTGTTGTGCATTATAGTTGAAGTAAATTCCCAGGGGCTCACTTGAGATTTGTGGTAGAACACGCACAACGTTACTTAAACCAGCAAGTTTGACGAACTGTAAGGATATTGGGCCGATGCCGTGTCCGTATGTGATTGCCTGCATTCTGCCATCGTTGGAGTTAAATTCCATGCTGGCTGTGCGGGAATCATCTTTTTCCATTATGCCATAGTGAAGTAGCCAGTTAGCGCTAATGAGGTTTCCGTATTTCTTTTGATCGATGGCAAGAAGATCATGTTTGCGAAGGTCTTCTAGTTTTTCCGGAATTCCCTTAGCTTCTAAATATTTCTCGGATGCGAATAAACCTTGTTGTTGCTCAAAAAGTTTAATTCTTTTTAGTGCGCCATCGTCAGATTTATATGAAGAAATGAGAATGTCTGTATCAAGAATATCAAGTTTTTCAATATCAGAGCTTATTACTAATTTAATATCAGGATGTGCATCGGAAAAGCCCGCGAGTACAATCGGGAGCCAACTTGCGGCTAATGAAGGAGTGCTACGTATGCGGATTTCTTTTTTGCCTTCATTGGCAATTGTGTGGGCGTCTTTGAGGGCGGCATCACCAATGTGGAGGATTTGTTTACACGCATCAATATAACGCAGACCTTCTTTCGTCGGGGTAAAGCGATGATAATCGCGATCAAAGATTTGAATGCCGGCGCGTTCCTCCGCAATTTGAATTTTCCGGGACATGGCGGATTGACTCAAATGCAGTTTTTCTCCTGCTTTTGAAACGCCACCATATAAATACACGTAGTATACAGCCTTAGCTGTATCATTATCGAAGAAGTTCTTCATTTATTACATACCATTCACCTAACAATGAATATGTATGTACACAGATGTTTACAGAAAGGCAAATAAAAACATCATCTTGTCCGATGTGTATTTTGAATATTGACATTGCACAGAAGAAATACTGTGTAATTTATTTAACTATAAAGAGAGCTCAGCAATGTATTTTTCGGCCTCTAGGGCGGCCATGCATCCTTGACCCGCTGCGGTTACAGCCTGGCGGAATATTTTGTCTTGCACGTCACCGGCGGCAAAAACCCCGGGAATATCAGTTTTGGTTGATCCGGGGGCGCAAATTAAATACCCGGTTTCATCCGTTTTTAGCTGGTCTTTAAAAATATCTGTTTTTGGCACATGGCCGATGGCAATAAACGCCCCATCAACGGCAAGTTCCTGTGTTGATTGATCTTTGGTGGACTCAAGCGTTAAGGATGTAAGTTTTTTAGGATCATCGTTTCCGTTAAATTCTTTGACCTGATGATCCCAGATGACATTAATTTTTTCGTGGGCGAGCATTCGATCTTGCAGGACTTTTTCTGCGCGTAGGGTGTCTCTGCGGTGGATGAGAGTAACCTTAGCCGCATGATTTGTCAGGAAAAGTGCTTCCTCAACGGCGGTATTGCCGCCACCAATGACGGCTACATGTTTGCCCTTAAAGAAAAATCCATCGCATGTGGCACATCCTGAGATTCCAAAGCCGCGAAATTTTTCTTCGCTGGGGATGCCGAGCCATTTTGCCTGGGCACCAGTTGAGATAATGACGGTGTCGGCCGTAAACGAAAGACCAAATTCTGTTTCAGCCGTGAATGGTTTTTTTGAAAAATCGACAGATTTCACAATGTCGAGAACAGGTTTAACGCCCACATTTTTGGCTTGGTGTTCCATTTGTTCCATGAGCCAGGGCCCTTGAATCACATCGGCAAAACCTGGATAATTTTCAACATCCGTTGTCACCGTGAGTTGGCCACCGGGTTCAAGGCCTTGCACAATGATTGGTTCAAGTGCGGCGCGAGCGGCGTAAATGGCGGCGGTATAGCCAGCGGGGCCTGATCCAATGATCAGAACTTTTGTATGTGTAGAGGACATGTGTTTATTCCATTGATTGCCTTACTAATAGAGGTACTTAACTGAAAAATCCCTTGATAGAATCAAAGAATGATCCATCTTGTTCGGGTTTTTTATGTGTGGGTTTTACCTTTCCATCGAGAAGATCTTGAAAGAACTTGATAAAATCTCTGTGATTCCACTGAACGGCACCGTCAAAGCGCCCAATGTAATGCCCGCGGGGATCAATAATTACAGCGCTTGGAAGGCTCGTTATGTGAAAATTTGAATGCAGTTGGGCTTGGGTTTCCTTGCCGTTGCTATCTTCGCCGAACTGAAGCGTCATTAATCCATTTTGACGGCGGAACTTTGAAACAGTTTCTGTTGTTTGTGAAGGATAACTGCGCGTGACGGCCAAAAACACGATGTCATCATGCTTAAATTGTTGGGAGAGTTTTTCAAGATAGGGCATTTCAGACGCACACGCACGGCACCAGGTTGCCCAAAATGTCAACATCACATATTTCCCGCGAAAGTCAGAAAGGTGGACCTTTTTACCATCAAGCATATATATAGGGGCATCGGTCACCATACCATTATCAGAAAGACGCATGCGATCAAGAGGGCTAAATGCATGGGTTGCAGTCATGAATAAGGCGCTTAATAGAAAGATTGCTGCCAATTTTTGTGTGATCGTACCCATCGTTGTTTTCCGTATTAATGATATCCGTGAAAACGTACTGTTCACATTACCAACCATATTAATAACCTCGCCGCTTGAATCTTTTTCTATAGAGTTTATAACCGTAGTTAATACAAGACAATATCACAACACATAAAATTGGATAGTTTTTCTCCCATGAAACGTATATTTTTTCTCGCAGCTGTTTTATTGACGCTTGGTTTATCTCTTAGTGGCTGTGGAAAGGTTGGGGCACTGCACCCGCCAAAACCAGATGGGTATCCCCATGATTATCCGTCTGATCCATCACCTGAATCACCGAAAAAAGAGGTGTCCCAATGACAAAACCTCAAACTGAAAAGGGCACATTCGTTGTGATCGGCGCCAGTGGTGGTGTCGGGAAATCTGTACTGAGTGGGCTTGTGTCCTTAGGGGTTGATGTGCAGGATATCGTGGCTGTTCATTCGGGTGCGCGACCGGGTGCCCGGGCAACATATGGTGAGAATGCAGATATTCCTCTTGTGACCGTGGATAAAGTGAACTTCACCAAGGCACGTGCAGTGATCACATGTGTTCCTGAATCGGCAATGTTTGGTCTTAATTCCTATTTAAGCGCGTTTCGTGCACAAAATCCATCGGCGCCCTTAATCGATGCCAGTGGGTATTTTGCGCTTGATCCTAAGGCATCGTTGGTGGTGCCTCATATGACAGATGTCGCCCAAATCAAACCGATGGTTGCGATTGCACACCCAATCGTGTCTGGTGTTGTGCATGCGTTGGCAGAGCTTTCCCAAACTCATGGGATTGAGGGGCTTACCCTGTCAACATATGAGGGTGTGTCTGTTGAGGGGGGGCTTGGAATGGCTGAACTCATGCAGCAAACCAAAGACACATTTATGAATCGTGCGTCACCAGTTAACCATTTTCCAAAATCCATGGCGTTCAACACGATTCCAAGTGTGGGAAAAATGCCGCGCTCTAGTGCGGAAACACCTGGTGAAGAAGCGTTGCGGTTACAATTATGTAAGCATTACCGCAAACAAATACCCGTGAGTATTACCCGGGTGTTGGTGCCTGCATTTGTTGGGGTTGGCATTAGTCTGACGGTGAATCTTAAGGCGCCTGTTTCAAAAGAGGATTTAGTCGCTATTCGAACGAAGGGTGTGCGTGTGATTTCTGATCCGCAGAACCCCCATGAAGATTTTGCAACGCATCATGACGGTGCGGGGGATGATTTTGTTTCCGTCGGCCGGCGGCGTATTAACCAGACAAACCCGCGGTCACTCCAGATGTGGGTGATGCTTGATAATTTGCGGTGGGCGGGGGCTGTTGGTGTTATGCATGTGCTTGGTGTGGCGCCTGAATACGAAGATGGTGATGATACTGACGATTAACACATTGCGGGGTTGATTGTCTTTCTGAATGTATCGGTGTGTTCATCTCGGGCTGACCTCCGCATTGACCTGGGGGGTGTTTGGTGGCAAAAAGGAACGTCGTTAACTCATATGCTCGCGTTAGACTATGTCAAAAGATCACACCCAAGACCAAAATAGAGACCCAAACCACGAAGTCACCACACAACCAGTGGATGCAAAAAAAGACCTGAAAGACACGGTTTTTCTACCTAAGACTGATTTTCCCATGCGGGGCAGTTTGCCAACACGTGAGCCTGAGATTTTTAACGATCTTGAGGCTAAAAATACATACAAAGAATTACGCAAACGTCGAAAAGGTCGGGAAAAGTTTATTCTCCACGATGGGCCTCCGTTTGCCAATGGACATATTCACATGGGGCATGCGCTGAACCGGGTGTTGAAAGATGTCATTATTCGCAGCCAATCAATGCTTGGAAAAGATGCGCCAATGATCCCTGGATGGGACTGTCACGGACTTCCTATTGAGTGGAAAATCGAAGAGAAATATAAAGAGCAAGGCAAAGATAAATCTGAGGTTTCGCCCGATGATTTTCGTGCAGAATGCGCGCGCTTTGCCACCCACTGGATGGGTGTTCAACGTGATGAACTGAAACGGTTAGGCCTGATGATGGATTGGGATTCACCGTATATGACGATGGATCCTAAAAGTGAGGCCAATATTTTAGAAGTCTTGGGTGACTTTTTGTTTGCAGGATCACTGTACCGTGGATTTCGCCCCGTCATGTGGTCGGTCGTTGAAAAAACGGCGCTGGCTGAGGCTGAGGTTGAATATCATGAACATACGTCATCATCGATATATGTTGCGTTTCCGATTGCCCAATCGCCAAAATCAGAATTGATAGGCAAGAGGGTGGTCATTTGGACGACAACTCCGTGGACGATTCCTGCGAACCGTGCGATTGCGTATGGTGAGGATGTGAAATACACCCTTATTAAGGTGCAGGTTGCCGGTGAAAAAAGCATTGTTTCACTCGGGGATGAGTTTATTGTTGCCGCCGAACTATGTGACGAATTTTGTGCACGCACGGGCATTGATAAGCATGAGGTGTTAGGGCGGTATCGCGGGTCTGATTTTCACGGAACAATCTGTGAACATCCGTTTCGGGACGAGCAATATGCCTTTGATGTGCCAATGATTCCGGGCGATCATGTAACGGTTGATGCGGGTACAGGGTTTGTGCATACGGCACCAAGTCATGGGCCTGACGATTTTATCCTGGGACGCGCACATGATCTAGATGTGCCGGAAACTGTTGGCGAAGACGGAACGTTTACAAAAGAAGTTCCTCTGTTTGAGGGCAAGCATATCTTTAAGGTTGATCAGGAAATCATTGATTTTTTGCATGAGAAGCGAACGCTCGTTGCCACGGGAAAAATTACCCATAGTTATCCCCATTCATGGCGATCAAAAGCCCCGCTTATTTATCGGGCAACGCCCCAATGGTTTATTGAGCTTGATAAATCAGGCATCCGCAAAAAAGCAGCGAAAGAAATCGCTAAGGTCAAGTGGATGCCTAAGAGTGGTGAAAAGCGTATTTCAAGCATGGTTGCGGGTCGCCCTGATTGGTGTATCACGCGTCAGCGGATGTGGGGTATTCCTTTGGCTGTTTTTGTGAATGTTCACACAGGCGAGGTGTTGCGGGATAAAAAGGTGCATGCGCGCATTGTAAAAGAAGTGGCCGAAAAAGGGTGTGGAATTTGGTTTAAGGAAGACCCGCGACGGTTCTTAGGCACGGATTATAATCATGATGATTATGAGCCTGTGATGGATATTTTGGACGTCTGGTTTGAATCTGGGTCGAGTCATTCCTATGTCCTTAAGGCATCAAAAGATCTTGCGTGGCCGGCTGATATTTATGTTGAGGGCTCAGACCAGCACCGCGGATGGTTCCAGTCATCATTGCTGACCAGTGTGGCGACTACGGGTATGGCTCCGTATAAGTCGGTGTTGACTCATGGGTTTATTTTGGATGCAAAGCATCAGAAAATGTCTAAATCAGGCAAAAATGCGATGTCACCTTTGGCCATTGCCGACGAGATGGGTATTGAGATGTTGCGCTTGTGGGTGGTAAACAGTGATGTGTCGGATGATGTGACGTTTGGGCGTGATATTTTAAGTCATCAAAAAGATATTTATCGGCGTTTTCGCAATACAATTCGCTATTTGTTGGGTGCTCTCAACGGGTACACCCATGCAGAGATTCCCCATGATCAGATGCCTGAATTGGAAAAATGGATGTTACATCGGGTGCATGAAATAAATGCGCGCGTTCGGATACATTTTGAAGCCTTTGATTTTCTTAATCTTTACACAACCGTGCATAATTTTTGTGCAAATGAACTTTCATCATTCTATTTTGATATCCGCAAGGACAGTTTGTATTGCGATGCACCAGATTCCCTCAAGCGTAAAGCGTGTCGCTATGTGATGTATCACGTGCTGAGTAATCTCTTGCGGTGGTTGGCACCTGTTTTGGTTTCAACATCTGAAGAAGCCTGGCGGTATTTGCATCCGGGAATGGAGAGCATCCACTTACAGGAATTTAACGATCTTCCCGAGGTGTGGAAAAATACGCGGCTGTCTGGTCGTGTGGAAAAAATCCGTGAGATTCGTAAGGTGATGACGGGTGCACTTGAAAAAGCCCGGGCAGAAAACGTCATCGGTTCAAGTCTTCAGGCGCATGTTGGGTTGAAATTACCCCCTAAATCACCTGTGTTATCGGCCGAAGAATGGGCGGAATATGCAATCGTTTCATCTGTGGATCTGATCTGTGATGCGCCCCCTGAGGACAGTTTTTCCCTCAATGATGTGCCGGATGTGTATGTGCATGTTGTGAAAGCAACGGGCGGAAAGTGTGATCGTTGCTGGCGCGTGCTTAGTGAGGTTTCCGTTCAGAATGATAACGAAAATGTCTGTGGTCGTTGTCATGATGTGGTGGTTGCATGCGCATGACCCTGAAGGTGCGTTTTGCTTTTATCGGGGCGATAGTCGCTGGGATCATTCTTGATCAGTTGAGCAAGATTCTCATCATGGGGGCGAATAGTGCGCCGATGCATCTAGCGCCGTTTTTGAATGTTCAAGCGGTTCTCAACCGGGGGGTCAGTTTTGGTTTGTTGGGAAATCTTGGGGCGACGAATTTGATTATTTTGACCCTATTGATTGTTCTTGTTTTTATCAGAATGCTCATGTGTGAAAAACGTGTTCTTGCCGCGTGCTCGTATGCATTGGTGATTAGTGGTGCGCTATCTAACATTCTTGATCGGATTTTTTTAGGGGGTGTTTTTGACTTTATCGATTTTCATATATGGGGGCACCATTGGCCAACATTCAATTTTGCAGATGTGTATATTACTATGGGCGCGTGTGGTCTCTTGATAGATAGCTTGCACTTCGGTCAAAAGTCCCGTAAAAAGTGATTAGTGAAAAGGTATAAACGCATGAAACGATTTATTATTTGTGTGCTTTCGTTATTAGTGACCTCAGGGTGTGATAGTACGAAAAAAGCACTTGGTTTAAAAAAAGTTATTCCCGATGAACATACGTTGATGGAGCGTCCTGCTCTCACCGTGCCAGATGATTTGTATACGTTGCATCCGCCAAAAAGTGGTGATCCTGAGGTGGCCTATCGTTCATTGCGCGAAAATGCAGGTAAAACTGGTATAAAAGAGACCGGGGATACGGCCAAACTTTCAGCATCAGAGCGTCGGTTACTTGCGAAGGTGGATGCGTCAAAAAAAGATCCTAATATCCGTAAAAAATTAGATACTCCCGGAAAATAATTACAGCATCAGTGCTGTGATCCATTGATGGGAATACGTATGAGGTGTGTTTGTGCTAAACGTGTGTGAATTTATTTGTAAAAATCATTTTCGTAAGTGCTCACTGGTGCGTATCTTTTCTCTGATTCTGTGTTTATTCATGGTGCGTGGTGTACATGCGGAACCTGTGAAACTTTTAGCCGGCGCGCATAATTTTACATTGAAAAATGGCTTGCAGGTTGTGGTGATCCCAAATCATAAAACACCCGTTGTCAGTCATGCACTGTGGGTGAAGGCGGGAAATGCGGATGATCCTCGTGGAAAATCAGGAATTGCGCATTTTCTTGAACATCTTATGTTCAAAGGCTCTTCGCCCGGGGTGGCTGAAAATAAGATGATGAATCTTTTTGAGGATCTGGGTGCTGACCACAATGCCATGACGGGTGATGATTACACGACCTATTATCAAAATCTTCCCCGCAAACATTTGCCGCGCGTGATGGAGGTTATGTCACAGCGTATTCGTGGACTTTCAGTTTCTCTGGCGAGTGTTGATTCTGAACGCAAAGTGATTATTGAAGAACGTGGCATGCGTTATGATAATATTCCTGAGCGCCAACTTTTGGAGGCAATTTTTGCGTCACTTTATTGGCATCATTCCAACGGGATAAGTGGTATTGGGTGGCGTCATGAAATGGAGGGGCTGTCGTATCAAGATGCGATGGATTTTTATAACCGCTATTATACCCCTGAAAATATGGTGTTGGTTCTTGCGGGTGATGTGACGGTGAAAGATGCCAAGGTGCTGGCTGAAAAATATTATGCATCGGTTCCCCGTGCAGACAAATTTGTTCCGACGAAATACTGTGTGGAGCCGCCTCATCATGGGGTGCGGACACATTTGATTAAGCGTGATCCGCGGATAAAAAAACGTCTTTTCTATTATGCAGGACTCATGGATGTTGGGCGAACACAACCGATGTCTTTTCGTGAAGCCGTGATTATGGAACTGCTTACGTATCTTCTTTCCAATGATGCACTTGGTTATACGTACGAACATTTTGTGCGCACGCAAAAACTCGCGACGCATGTAAGTGTGGTAACGAATGTTCCGACAAAGGGACAGCCCTTTTTGCTTTTTGTGTTAGTTCCCAATGAATCGCACACCACTGATAAGCCGACTCAAGAAAAACTGACTCAGGAAAAATTGACAAGGGCATGTGATGATTTCCTAACGGGGTTTGTGAATATGATTGATGGTGACCATATTGCCAAAGCAAAAGAACGTTTGCGCAAAGCAGAAACACTCAAGAGTGATAATGTGTTCTATGGTGGGTCTGAGGTTGGTGGATTGATGATGCTGGGGTATACGCTGGACGAAATACAATCGTGGCCAGATGTGCTGGCGTCATTAACGGCAGAAGAGGTAAAAGCCTTTGCCCAGAAAATTGCAGCAATTCCAACATCACGTTTCGGGATTACCACGGCCGAGGGTCTTCCTGCGGGAAAAGTTGCACGCGATGATGCGGCACACGCGCATGTGGCACTACCGATAAAGGGGATTCAATAATGCGATTAACGGGGGTTCTCCTGGGGTTAATGATACTGGTGAGTGGATGTTCTGAGGATAAGCCTTCAGATACGCAAACATCACAAAGAGCCAATACAACCCAGAGTGACGATGATTCGGTGAGTCACGGTGTGCATTTTAATGTGAAAGAATTCACAACACCAAAGGGTATACGATTTTGGCATGTGCATTTGCCTGATGCTCCGGTTGTTGCTTTTAGTTTAAGTGTTGCAAAGTTGGGCGATGCGTATGATCCAGAGGCCAAAGTTGGCGTTGGTAATTTTCTAGCTGAGATGCTTGAAAAAGGATCCGTTCGTTTGGACGAGAAAAAACTTCAGGCGTTTCTTGAGGATCATGCGGCCGCACTTTCGTTTCAATCGGATACCGATGATTTTCTAATTTCTCTATCTGCGGTGCGTGAGGACATAGATCACGTCGTTGAGACAGTTGGTGATTTGTTGCGACACCCCCGATTTGATGCCAATGATTTTGCACTTGCAAAAGAACAGCAAATCTCAAGTCTTGCCATTCGTAAGGGGTCAATGCGGTATCAAATGTCTAAGATTGTGAAAAAAACGTTGTATGCAGAACATCCCTACGGACGTGTTCTTTTTGATTTACCGGAAGAAATTAATCGTATAACTGTTGCTGATCTTAAACAGAAATTACAGGGAATTCACCATGGGCGCGTGCAGGGCGTTGTTGTTGGTGCGTTGAGTCCGCAGGAGGCGTCGGATCATCTGGATAAACTTATTCCGGATGTATCGTTTGATTATGAGGATACATCGCTAAGCGTTCCATCATACCGAATTCCAGCAGCTGAAACGACGCCCCCGATTATTATTCCCGAACCGGTACCCCAGGCAACCGTTTTGATGGTTCTGCCCGGTATCAAACTCAAAAATAAAAAGGCACTTGATTTTCAAATCCTGGTGGAAATTCTCAATCGTCGCCTGTGGAAAGAGGTTCGAGAGAAAAAAGGCCTTGTGTATGTGGTGCAAGCGTATGCAAGCCGTTTTATGAAGGAAGGCAGTTTACGTATTGTCTTGGGTACCGATAAACGCCAAGTAAGCCAGGCGATCGGAATTGTAAAAGAAGTATTGCAGGGTCTAAGCGCCGAAGGCATCAATGCTGATGAGCTGCAAACCCAAGTCACCAAAGCCAGTGATGCCCATCCCATGAGTTTCACCACGACAACGAGCACAGCTTCGGTGCTGCGGGGATATATGATGCAGGGAAGAGACAAAAGCTATGTGAATACGCGCCACCATAAGCTTGCGCAAATGACCTTGGCACAGATCCATACCCGTGCGCAGAAATATCTCAACCCCGATCAGATGCATGTGTTTATTCACGGCATTCCGGAGAATTAAATGATATCAGGCACATCACATTTGTTGGAAGAGTTTCACCCGAGTCTGGGGACAGATAGAGCAGATCTGACGCTCACACATGATGACCTTTTGATGTTGGATGTGCCCCGGCTATCAGTACACGACGGTATGATCAAGGATGTGATTGGTGCTCTTAAACAGAAGTTCGCACAGTTTTTGTTATTCGGAGTTGGTGGATCAAGCCTTGGGGGGCAGGTGATACAATCATGTACGCACACTGAAAATGTGCGGTTTATTGAAAACATTGATCCCCATGAAATGGCAACGTTGTGTGCATCACTTGATTTTTCAACCGTTGGAATTGTGGTTGTTTCAAAATCCGGGTATACACCCGAAACGGTTGCGCAAATTTTGACGGTTGAACAAATACTTACAGCGCGGAATCAGCAAAACTTTCTGAAAGATATGGTGGTTCTGTCAATGGATACGGACACGCCTCTTCGTCGTTTTGCGCAGAAATATCAATCTGCGTTTATTCATCATGATCCCGATATTGGGGGGCGTTACAGTATTTTTTCCTCAACAGGGGCTGTTGTCGCCGCTATGGTCGGGGCAAATATTCAGGAGTTTCGAAGAGGTGCTGTGCAAATGATGGCTCAGAAACAGTCGGCACCTCAGCATTTTCTTTCAGCGATAGACGCGGGTGTGACAAACCATGTGTGTTTGTATTACGGCGATCACCTCAAAAGTCTTGCGCGATGGTATCGTCAATTGTGGTCAGAAAGTCTGGGCAAAGATGGGAAGGGCGTTGAGTTAAGTTTGGCGCGGGGTGTTGTTGATCAACATAGCCAGTTGCAGCTGTATCTTGATGGCCCGAAAACAAATTATTTCACCTTGTTTACAGCGCAACCACCTGTAACAAAGCTCCCGACACTGTCGTCGGATGATCCCGATTTGGCTTTTTTGTCAGGCAAAACGATTGCTGATTTATTCTACGCAGAAGAGCAATCAACCTATCAAGAATTGTGCAAAGCAGGGTTGTTTGTCCGTCGCATTGCGTTACCAACCCAAGCTAATGCCTGGGGTGGTTTGTGTGCACAACTCATGCTTGAGGTTGTAACACTTGCCAAAAAATTAGGGGTGGATCCGTTTAACCAGCCTGCGGTCGAGAGCGGTAAGATTCGAACCCGGGAAATTCTGAGAGCTAGCTGATGTCTGCTATACGTAAACTACCGACGAACCTTGTGAACCAGATTGCAGCAGGTGAGGTGATTGAACGCCCAGCGGCCGCGATTAAAGAGCTTATCGAAAACAGCCTTGATGCAGGGGCGACTGAAATTGAGATTCAAATTCGCCAAGGCGGCCAATCGTTCATGCAGGTGAAAGATAACGGCCGAGGCATTGTAAAAGATGAGCTTTCCTTAGCGCTTGAGCGTCATGCAACGTCCAAAATCGAAGATGATAACCTCTTCAAGATTAAAAGTTTTGGTTTTCGGGGGGAGGCCTTAGCATCGGTCGGGGCGGTGAGTCGTTTGCAGATTGCCTCGCGACCAGAGTCCCAGGAATCCGGGTTTAAGATCGCGTGTGAAGGGGGTGAGTTATCCCCAATTACGCCATCTGTCATGCCAAAGGGCACCGTTGTGACGATTCGCGACTTGTTTTACGCGGTGCCGGCACGTCTTAAGTTTTTACGCACACCCGTTACAGAAACCCAACATATTGCCGACAGTATTCGTAAATATGCGTTGTGTAATCCCCGGGTGCGTTTCACGTTAACCGATGAAAAACGCACTGTGTGCGGGTTTAAGATCTCAGAACTTACCGAAGACGATGAAGCCTTTATCGAGCGGCTTTTTGATGTGCTGGGCAAAGATTTTCAGGAAAATGCCGTAACAGCCACCTATGAGATTGGTGATTATCGCCTTTCTGGTGTAATTGGTTTGCCGACGTTTAATAAAGCAAACGGGAGCCTTCAGTACTTATTCGTAAACGGTCGCCCGGTGAAGGATAAGGTTTTGCCC
>CAYGTJ010000002.1:6106-23320 GCA_964352755.1 uncultured Alphaproteobacteria bacterium | reverse complement strand
CTGGCGGAAACCTAAACACTTGATCTTGAACCTTTTCCAACTTGGGGTGTTCAAGAAATTCCTCAGGGGCACTCGAGTGTTCAAGAATCTCCAGAAGACCCCGCAACCAACGGTATTCACTTTTATCCTCTTGATTGTTTTGTTTATACTTCCAATGTGCGGCCACCCCGGTTTCTGCATAGTCTTGCATGGTGTGCGTACGTATTTGTATCTCGATGCGATGATTCGTCGGCCCAATAACAGTGGTGTGTAGTGACTGATAATTGTTCGGTTTTGGTGTGCTGATATAATCTTTAAACCGCTCAGGAACCATGCCAAATTTACTGTGAACAGTCCCCAGAGCACGGTAGCAATCTTCTTTGCTATCAACCAAAATACGAAAGGCGATAATATCCGTGATTTGCTCAAAAGGAACCTTCCGTTGTCGCATTTTTCGCCAAATCGAATAAGGACTCTTTTCACGTCCTGATATAGCACACGAAATACCATTCTCTTTAATTAAGCTGTGGAGCTGGCTTTTAATATCGTTAACTGTATCCTTGCCTTTTTGACGCAAAAAATGCAATCGCGCTTTGATCGATTCGTAAGCCTCAGTATGTAACTGCGCAAAGGCAAGCTGTTCAAGTTCTTCTTTTATTTGATGGATACCAATGCGCTCTGAAAGGGGAGCATAAATATCAAGTGTTTCCTGGCTAATGCGCTGGCGTTTTTCTTCAGATGCACAAAAATGGATCGTGCGCATATTATGCAAACGATCCGCAAGCTTAACCAACAGAACGCGCATATCTGAAGCCATAGCAAGCACAAGTTTGCGAAAATTTTCTGCCTGACGCTCATGCTTTGATTGCCATTCAATTTGAGAAAGCTTTGTGACACCATCGACGAGACTTCGAACTTCACCCCCAAAGTTTTTTTCTATTTCGTCAAGGCTAACACTCGTATCCTCAACCGTGTCATGCAAAAGACCGGTAATGATGGTTTCAAGATCAAGATGGAGTTCAGCAAGAATACTTGCAACCTCAAGTGGGTGAGAAAAATATGGATCTCCGGATTCACGCTTTTGATCGCCATGCGCGCGCATGGCAAACACATATGCCTTATTCAGCTTAGCTTCATCCACATCAGGGATATAAATGCGCACTTTTTCAACAAGTTGGAATTGCCGAATCATAGGGGCTTCACGCTTTCAAAAGATGAAAAATTAAAAGATATCTGTACATTTTAGCATGAGAAAACGATTTTGCACTATTTATTAACTTGCAGATCTTCAGTTAAGATCAATACATCTGATTGAATTTTAATACTCTACATTAACTTAATTTTAACAATAATTACCAATAATAGCACTACTTTACAAAAAGTGATGTCCTAATGATTAGTCGCTATTATGTATATATACTCTCACTTGTGGTGATGATTCATGTCTGGAATTTATCCGCGTCTGCTGCTGCCGCTGCTGCATCGTGCGCATGTGCCGCAGGACACGACAGCCGCCGTGAAGATGAAACAGGAACCGCCGCTCGCTACATCCCGGAAAGTCCCGCGGCAGCAGGAAAGAGTAGCTTTGATTTCGAAGCTTTCGCAGATGATCTGCCCGATGAAAAAGTACCCGCTTCAGGTAGTTATGTTCCAAGAGCTGCTATGGCAAGAGGAATATTAGATACAACACAACATGTTGATTTTTGGAGACTGGGACGGTCATCAAGAAAAACCTTTAAGTCCGCAGCGCAAGCAGCCGCAGGCGTTCTCAGTATGCATAAGGATGCCACTGAGGATTTTTTTGATACTCCCTTAGCGCCACACCCAACTGGAATGTCACTCAAACGTGCTGTAAATGTTTTATGTCTTGATGGAGGGGGAATTCGCGGTGTGCGACATACAGAAATCCTTGCGGCTCTTGAGCGACGCACACGTTCTGAACTCAAACTCCCCCTGGTGAGAGTATTTGATGTAATGGCAGGAACATCAACGGGTGCCGGCATTGTAGCTGCGCTTTCTCTGCCTGGTGACTCACCAAGTGAGCCAAAAATGACCGCAGAGAAACTTAAAAGTCTGTATAGCCCAGAGAATGCCCGGCGTATTTTTCATGCCGGCCTTGGGCACAGCATATGTAATTGTTGGGGATTAACGGGATCACGATATCCTGATTCAGGGATTACGCAGGTGCTTACAGAATACATCGGTACCGATACATGGCTCAGTGAGATTCCCTCTAATGTTCTCATAACCTCAGTAAGTCTCGACACTGAGAACACAAAGTTCTTCCGAAGCGATCGCGCCCGAGATGATACCCGAGAAGATTACACCTTATTTGATGCTGTTAAGGCGAGTGCTGCAGCCCCCACGTTTTTACCCTCGCACACAGTAACGAATCGTTCCGGTGCTGAAACCCTTTGTATTGATGGCGGAGTTCAAATGAACAACCCTTCTCTTGCTGCCTATGAACTTACCCGTGAATTGTACGGAAGTGAGGCTGAGATTAACATCTTTTCTATAGGCACCGGTGAAAGTGCTTCCACGATATCTGATCCTGCATCACTGCATCGCGCGGGTAAGATTGGCTGGGCTCGGCCAGTATTAGATCTATCAATGCGCGGGAATGCTTTTCGTACACATGAAATAATGCAAAAGCTTCTTCCTCCCCCCCCTATTGGAAGCGATGCTTTGCCTCATTATTTACGAACACAGTTCACGTACGGGGCTGAGCTATCAGATATGTCAAGCTCTGACCCTGCTGTGATTGAGGCTGTTCGCCGGAGTGGTGACCCTGAGCTGAATCCAGAGGTTAAAGCAATGATTGATACTTTTATGAAAATACTTAAAAAACAGTTTTCCTTCCCTGAATCCTAATACCTCAGTACTTAGATGCAAAAATGAGTTTTATTAAGTGCTGTTGGCAATCAAGCAAAAGCCATGAACTGAGGTGTGTTGGTGCGCAAAAACTCCTCTATTAATTTGCCAAGCCGGATGAAGGATTGATAAATTTTTGTGTCAAATTTTTCACCTGCATGGGTGCTGATATTCCTTACAGCTGCATTAAGAGACATCAATTCATCAACCTGCTTACGCGACATCTCTCCAGAATCGGAAACACTTTGTGTAAGTGTGCGAAAATCAATAATGAAAGCCCACAGAATCTCACTTTGCTCTTTACTTGTCAAAACGTTGACCCTGCGTTCTATGCGCGTATTTGTCATGATACAGTACCTCAAGATTAAAAATTAATTACTGGCAATTTTTATCGTTGTTAGATCGGAATATATCATAAGCCATATGCTTGTAAAGAATTTTAATTAAATAATCTGAAAATTTTGCATAAATACTAAATGTTGCCAGTAAAGGATAAAATTATGTTTGTTTGCCCTATTTGCAGTAACCCAATAACTGCAAAAATATTGATGTGTAAAGTGTGTGAAAAAGATATTTTTGACATAAATAATGACCTTGGGGCAAAAACATTTCCTATTCCTCACGGCACACACAAAAAATCACTTGACGTTTATGCGAGCCGACCCTACCACGGCATCGTAAAAGCGGTGATTCTCGCCCTTAAATACCAACGCGATCCCCACATGGCAGATTTAATAATTAAAGCGTTCAGACCTCCTCAGCTTCATTTTGAAAATGCTATCTTATGCCCTGTCCCCCTCCACCCGCGGCGACTTTTGGCGCGGACATACAATCAATCCACCGAGATCGCAACAAGGATTGCAAGAACATCGCCTGGTGCTGAGGTTTTGCATTTGCTTAAACGAACCCGCGCTACACAGCCCCAAGGTAAGAAAAACCCCTCACAACGAACGCGTAACGTTGCAAACTGCTTTTCCGTAAACGCGCGACATGCAAAGAGCGCAACTGATCGCACAATAATTTTAATCGATGATGTTTGCACATCTGGCGCGACCCTTGTAGAATGTGCCAAGGTTTTATACGCACACGCAGGAGCCACTGATGTTCAGGCCTATGTCCTTGCCATGGCTAACAAAAAAATCGTCACTAATTCTGATTTTGGGATTGTCGGTTGCTCTCTATAGTCTTACGCTGGTAAGTACATACGACACGATAACGACACCAAATACGAACGTAACCGAAAAAGGAAGCACACTAATGAGCAACGTTACACTCTATTCAAAAAGCACCTGCCCTTTTTGTGTAAAGGCCAAAATGCTTTTACAAAAACTTGGCGCTGAATACACTGAAATCAATATTGGAAATGACGACGCCAAACGCGATGAAATGCTGGCAAAATCCCAAGGGCGCACCTCTGTTCCACAAATTTTCATCGGATCTCTGCACGTGGGTGGGTGTGACGATCTATTTGCCTTACATGATGAAGGGAAACTTGAAGAACTCCTCAGCTCAACGAATTAACGTGAGGTGAGGCTCATAAAGTAATTCACACACAGGGTTGGCACCAAATACCCACGCCCTGTGAGTGGGTTGTACGTGTATCCTTGGATATCGGCTACTTGACTCGCCCCAGCGTTTGCAATCTCCGAAGGTTTTACAAACTTATCCCATGTGTGCGTTCCTAGGGGTAAAAGTTGCATGATTTTTTCAGCTCCAACAATTGCCGTTAGATATGAAAGTGATGTCCGATTAATTGTCGAAAGCACAACAATGCCACCTGGGCGCACGCGCGCCTCTAGGTCTTGCACAAATTCTGTTACCTGTGTGACGTGTTCAATGACCTCGAACGCAACGACGAGATCAAACGTGTCTTGAATTGCGGACACCTCAGAGCAATGATAGTCAATCTTCACATTGCTTTCCAGGGCATGTGTCTGTGCAATATCAATCGATTTTGCGGACACATCAACACCCGTCACTGTGGCGCCTAGGCGTGTTAAGGCTTCGCATAGCACACCACCCCCACACCCAACATCAAGTATTTTCATACCCTTAAGTGGCTGATGCAACAATTGATCACACATGCGGGTCAGATAGGATATACGCAAAGGCAATAGGTCGTGCAAAACCTTATGAGAGCCCGTGTTATTCCACCAGTCACTCGCCATACCTTCAAACTTATGAACTTCACTGGGATCGATTGATGTGCGCATGAAGAGTCTCGGGAATAATCAGGTTTATACGATGTGTGTCGTTAACTACCACTTCAGTTTCAAGAGATAAAGGCAGATCTTGATATTTTAGGCGCATCATACAAATCTCTCCGGAATGAAATAGCACCTTTCCCACCTTGCGGTTCTCAAATGTGACCTCAACTCCCGGGGGAATTAACGCTGATGAATCTGAAACAACTCCAGGAATAATAAAATTGCGAACTTCCCCGGTGCGATATGTTCGGGTCACCAATTCTTGACCGATGTAACACCCTTTATCCAGGGAAAGCGCATTGATATATGGCGCACCACATTCTAGGGGAAACACCTTTTCATCGCCGTACTCTGCCCCCTCAAGAATCCCAAGACGCAAGCGCGCATTGACAAAACTCAGGTGATCAACAGTATTCGTTGGCTGAGGTATTTCACACAAATAACGGTAGCCTAGTTCTGGATGACGAGGATCCTTGGCGCCTCTTTCATCTTGGCGACTTGGGGTGGAAATTTCCACAAACTCCGGTGTTGTTAATTCCACCGCACAGCGCAATTTATACATGCGCAATAATTTCAATATCTTATCACGAAGAGACAAATCACACGACAATACACATCCATCATCGCGCGCTTCTGGATAAATAAATACATCAGAAATGATGCGACTGCGCACGCTCAACATGTACCCGTATCCAATGGTGTTTACCGCGCCACAAGACATCACATCACACGTAAGCAACCCCTGAAGAAACGAACGCCATTCATTTCCAGAAATCGCAATAAAGCCTCGGTGTGAATCTTCAAATGCGCGCCACATTGGTTATTTTTTCGGGCTCGCTGGATCGTTTTTTTTCTTCTTCTTCGCGTGGGCATTTAATGCTTTTTTTGTCTTTTTTTTCGTGTTGAGCTTACTTTTCTTCGCACCCAGTGCAGATAAAGCGTTCGCCCCAAACATGCCTGACTTTCCCTTACCCCGCAAAGCATGAGAAGCACCCCCGCGAAGCAACCGAAATCCAGCTTTTCCTTGATGATGGTCTGATGGGTGTGCCCCCTTAGAAAGCACTGATGCATCCACGTCATATTCCACAACAGACAATCCATTTTTCAAGGTTACATTTGTGTGTGACGGTGATTTCGCATGGGCACGGGGGAGTGAGCGCCAAATTTTTTGAGGCTTTAGCAGACGAACGTCTCGTGCTTGTGCTGCGTCTCTCTTCATTCTTTGTGAGTCGGATTCTTCGACAACCTGAGCATCAGGCCTTGCCATCCTCTCTTGAGGAGCAACTTCACGAACAGAGCGGTTATGCCTATCACCATGTGAAAGATCACGTTCAGTGTCTTCGATCTGAACAACTGGTGCTTGAAGCATTACAGTAAGAAAAAGCGCAATCAATGTAAATCTCTATGAAATGTATCGCTCTAATCTTTTCATGGCTTCCCCCAACACGTCAACATCCTTTGTGAGCGAAATGCGAATATGCCCTGCCGCCCCAAAGTAACTTCCTGGGGTAACACAGAGATGAGCTTTGTCCATAAGGGTATACACAAAGGCCTCATCATCGTTTTGATAGTCAGAGTCTGACAAAAACGCCTGTAAATTCACAAGAATATAGTACGCCCCACTTGGCACTGATGTTTCTATCCCTCGTTCACGGAAATATGCGACCATAAAAGCAGCCCTTTCCTTAAGGAGACCACAATAGTTCTGCAAATAATCAAACCCGTTGGCAAGCAAGGCTTCCGCCGCGACCTGTGAAATTACACTGGGATTTGATGTTTGTTGTGCCTGGATCCGCGCCAGCGCATCGATTAGATAGCTCGGACCATAGGCAAACCCAACCCGCCACCCTGAAAGTGCGCCACATTTTGACTGACCATCCACAATCACGGTACGATTGCGAAGCTGTGGATTCACACGTCCAAAGCTTTCACAGGGAACACCATCATGCACGAGGAGCGCGTATATCTCGTCACTAATAACACCCACGTGCTCATGGAGCGCAAGCACCTCGCCAAGAGCTTTTTGCTCATCGGGCGCGTACACAACACCCGTTGGATTGTGGGGGTTATTAAAAATGAACCACTTGGATTTTTTGGTAATGTGTGCCGCCAACATATCAGGTGTAACTTTATAGTTTTGTGCCGCCGTTGTCGGTATTCGCACAACCACGCCACCCAGCACCTCGATCATTGACACATACGTTGCCCAATACGGCTGAGGGAGTAAAACCTCATCGCCAGGCTCAAGCGTTGCCATAAGCGTGTTATAAATTGACTGAATACTGCCGGTTGAGGCAAGCACGCGCACATCATCATTTATCACAAGACCGCGCACGTCACTAAAATATGTTTGCACACAGGTCAACAGTTCCGGGCGTCCTCGAACAGCCGTATACCGACACACACCTGTATTAACGGCATGATTCACCGCTTGAATCACACAATCAGGGGGCGTAAAATCCGGTTCACCAACCGTGAGTGATAAAAAATCATTATGTTTTTTGGCAAGCTCGAGGGCTTTCGCATTCAACGTAAGTGTCCGCGAACCCTTTAGTTTCAAAACGTGGTCTGTAAGTGCTATCATAAATCAAATTTAACATAGCTCAGCCCCTTAGAATACTGAATCTTTATAAAAATATTTTCAGCGGCAAACTTAGGCCGCGTGGCGAAGATTTTCACTGGATACGCTTTCTCTGTGTTTACGAGAAACAATGATGAATACGCATAGCGATAACAGCAACAGACTGCCGCTCATTACCACGTAGTGCATGCCTACACTTCTGAAACTATCGATAAAATAAAGAAATCCGCTTCCAAAAACAGCAGCACCCATAGTATGACTCGTCGTAACGCCACGGCATCGGTAGGCAACAGGAAAAGCCTCTGACAAATATGAATTCACACCGGATGAATAAAAAATCCCACTCACATTTACAAGGACTTGCAAACAAATAGTAACTGACATAATCCTCCAATCCAGCACAACCATACCAACAGCCCCACATAACGCCAGCGCCACACTACCCCATCGAAGGTTAAATAGATGGCTATAGCGATCCGCAACTTTTCCAAAGTGGGGATAAAGACATAGATAACCAAGACAAATCATCAAATTCAGGGTGATTTTTGCCGTTCCTGAAAACCCATATGCACGCATCATCTCATTGGTCAGATAGATATTGAAAAACATATACGGCATCCCCGTGAGACCACCGACAAAAAAACTTCGACCAAAGGCACGACTGATTGCAACAAAGCCACTCCCCACATTTACAGGAGCTCTCACTGGCAGTACCCGTTTGTTTCTCCCTGTGTTAGGATACGCATTGTTAACGTGAGACCTGCGGTTCCATGCAATCACAAGTCCAAATCCACCTGACACGAAAAAACACCACCTCCACGCATCGCTATACAAATGGTCGACTTGAAACAAGGCCAAACTAACAAGACAAGCACACACAGCCCCAACAAAATTACTCGCATTCAAAAGACTCAAACGATAATTTGTCTGGTTGTGGGTGTTTTCTGTACTACTATCAGCAACAATCTTAGATGCTGCTGTGCCATACTCACCCCCGACTGAAAACCCCTGTGCAAAACGAAAAACACTCAGCAATAAGGGAGAAAACGCCCCAATAGCAGCATAACTTGGGATAAAACCGATACACATTGTGGATAATGCCATTAAGATAACTGATCCACTAAGGGCACGATTAAAGTGTGAATGCTCCGCAACCCATCCCCAGAAATAGGCACCCAGTGGCCGACTAAAATAGGAAAGCGCAAAAATTAAGTAACCAAGCGATGGATCATCACCCATTGAGGTGCCAAAAAATTGTGTGTGAAGATGCGGAAGCAAAAAACCCATTAATGTCGCATCAAAGAACTCGAGTGTATTTCCACTTAACAACCAGAATAAGTTGCCACTAAATGCATTATTTATATTAACCATACCAAACCTATATAATATTAATGTGTTTTTATTACATTATACTTATTTAAGCAAAGATTTTATAATATCAAGGCCTAAGATACATTCGTATGGTCTTGCAAATCAGATGCAATCTGGGTAAAGTACCTCCAGTTCACATAATCGGTATAATAATGGTAGATATTATTCAAGAAGCAAAAGAAGACGCCCGCCTCGAGGCGCTCCAAAATTTTGTCAAAAAATTCGCAACTCACATTGTCGTTACCTTGGTGGTTATCTTTGCGGCTGTTGGTGGATATTCGTACTGGCAGAACAGTCAAGAACAGGCCAGTGAAAAAGCAGCCCTTGAATTTATGAGCACCCTTGAAAGTCTTCAAACGGCATCCCCCCAGCGTCAAAAAGAAGACCTGAAGAAACTTTTTGATCTTCGTGGATATGGGCTTCTTGCAAAATTTATCTATGGAACGTCAGTTCTTTCTGGGAAAGAAATTCAAACGGATGAACTCACAGACGATGTGCAGAAACTCCTCAAGGATTCAAAAATTGATGCTGCTGTGCGTGATATTTTAGTTGTTTCCCTTGCGCAAAGCCTTCTGAATAAAAAGATTGTTCTCACGACACTTGATGCTGAGCTTAACCGTATTTCACGGGCGAACTCTTTCCTCCGCTCGCAAGCACTTGAAATTATGGCGTTGAACCATATGACTTCTGGGCGCGACGATGAGGCAACAAAACTCCTCACACAGATCGTGAATGATGCAAACTCCTCACGCACGAGTCGTGAACGTGCACGCATCTTGATTCGCCAGATTGCCTCTGAGATTCCGTCAAAGTAAGGTTGCGAATCCCAGTAGAACTTACATTCCGTTGCGCGAAGCCGAGAAATGTTGACACTGGATAATAAAACCTTTCTATTACAAAAATATTTGCTTATTCACGCTAGCTATCAAATGAGACCTTTTTATATGTATCTGACAAACCTTATGCGACTTTCTCTTCTCATGCTCTGTGTCGGCTTAGGGGCAGGCTGTTCCAAGGAAAAAGTTGTCGTTGAGGGCACCCGCGAGGATATAATCAATCTCCAGTCACATCTGCGTGCTGAGGTTCCGGAGGATATTGCAACATTTATTCACCCTAAAACCTATAACAAACGTTCATGGGCAAGCCCACATGGCGCAACAGATGGATCACGTAATGCGTATGCTTACGGCAATAAATTAACGAAAAAATGGTCGCTAAGTATTGGGTCTGGGTCATCGCGCTATCAACGCCTCATTGCAACACCACTATTCGTTGACGGAAACGTTATTGCACTTGACGCCCGTGGAACCCTTTCCTCATTTGATCTGAAAACACAACGCCGCAATTGGTCGCAATCAACCAACCCAAAGGGCACATCTTCCTCTGATGCACTAGGTGGTGGCATATGCTTTGGTGACGGTAAGATTTTTGCAACCTCGGGATTTGGCAAAACAAGTGCGTATGATGTAAAAACAGGGAAACATCTCTGGACGACACAGGGAAATAGCCCTATCCGAACCGCGCCGATGCACTATAAGGGCAAAGTTTTCATCATCAATGTTGAAAGCCATCTCGATGTTTTATCTGCAGAAAAGGGTGATTTACTCTGGTCGCATACAGGTGTATCCGAAAGTGCGGGTATCCTTGGCGGGGCAACACCTATTGTAAGCAAGGACAATGTCATTGTGCCCTATCCATCAGGAGAGGTGTTCTCTCTCCAGCTTGAGACAGGGCAACCAAACTGGACTGATAATGTGGCATCATCTCTTAACTTAACGTCACTGGGAACCATCTCACATGTACACGCACAACCCGTGGTAGATGGAGATGTTGCCCTGGTTTCAAGCCACAGTGGTTTGCTTGCCGCCGTTGATGTAAACACAGGGGTGCGCAAATGGTTCCGCGAAACCACAGTCATTCACACACCCACCATGACCAGTCGTTATGCCTTTATTCTAAATGATATGTCTCAAGTCGCGTGTCTTCGTAAGTCCGACGGTAAGGTCATATGGGTGCATGACCTTCCGGCGCATGTAAACAAAAAGCCTGATCACAAAATATTCTGGTCGGGGCCTTTATTAGGTGATGGTTTTGTTTATCTTGTGAGCTCTGAAGGTGATCTTGTTAGTCTAACGTCATCCAACGGTAAGAAATCAAAAACGATTAAGTTGCCAACTGGTGCGAAACTCATTCCTCAAATTGTGAATAATACACTCTATGTTTTGTGTGATGATGGTCGCCTCGTTGCCTACGAATAAAGCATCTATTCATGTCACATAAACCTTATCGCCCTCGGGTTCTCCTGTTCGGTAGAGCCAACGTTGGAAAATCCACCTTATTCAATAAGCTCATTGGAAAAGCGCAAGCCATTGTTTACGATGAGCCCGGCGTAACCCGTGATGTCCGCGAGTATGATTGCACACTCGCTGGGGTTGATTTCACATTAATGGATGCCGCTGGCTACGAAACGGGATATAAAACCGAACTCGAGCATGCCATCCAAAAACAGCTATTGCGTGCTGTAAAAAACGCTGATGTTATTCTTTTTATCGTTGATGGCCGGGAAGGTCTTCACACCCTCGATCAACAAGCCTCTGCATGGTTGCGCAAAAATGCAGGAACCAAAGCTACATTCTTATTGGCCAACAAATGCGAAAGCTACCGGGGAATGAACCGCCTTGAGGAATTTTTTCGCCTCGGATGGGGTGAGCCCTCTCCCATTGCCGCAGAACATGGTCTTGGTTTTTCCGAGATTCAGATGATGTTGATTGATATGACCCAACACCGCAAAAAGCAGGCTGAAGCACAAGCAACGGCCACAGAAAATGAACCTCATGTATTGGCTGCGGCGAATGAGCTTACAGATGACATAATCTGTGTAGAAGACACAGTAATTGATGGACTTACCCCCGTAGATCCAACGTCTCCCCTAACAAATGACCCCTCACGTCCTCTATCGATCACAATTATCGGACGCCCCAATGTTGGTAAATCAACACTCATCAATGCACTCCTTCAAGATGAACGGGTGCTGACCGGTGATTTGCCCGGTGTTACAAGAGACGCGGTTAAGATTGCGTGGACATATCAGGATCGTGAAATCCATCTCGTAGATACCGCCGGAATTCGCCGTAAAAGCCGTATCGAGGATCCCCTCGAGCGAATGAGCATTAAATCCAGCCTTCATAACATCCGCTTTGCAGAAATTGTGGTGCTTTTGCTTGATGCAACGCAGCCCCTGGAAAAGCAAGAACTAACCCTTGCGCAACACACGGTAAACGAAGGCCGCGCCCTGGTTCTTGCGATGAATAAGTGGGATCTTGTCCCCATTGAGGATCAGCAACCAATGCTGACTCACCTGCATCGCCGCATTACTCATGTGTTGCCTCAGGTGAAAGGTGTGCCGTGCATTACCCTTTCAGCAAAAGATGGCACTGGTCTTGATAAATTGATGCAAACCGTGCTGGTCATGGAAAAGAAATGGAACCTACGCCTTTCCACAGGAAAATTGAATCGCTGGTTATCATTTGCAACGAAGCAAAATCCACCGCCACTGGTAAAAGGACGCACATTTAACATTAAATATATTGCCCAGATCAACAAGCGACCCCCTTCATTTACGCTTTATACCAGCAAGGCCGCTAAGCTCCCTGATAGTTATGTCCGCTATTTGGTGAATTCACTTCGCGAAACATTTGATCTTTCAGGTGCGCCCATCCGGATGATGACACGTAGTGCTAAAAATCCGTATCAAGAAGAAGAAAAATCGTAAACCTTGTAATTTGTTTGTGTTGGCGCTATGAAGAAAGGGCTGCAGTTACAGGTGAACATACACATATACCCCGGGGCGATACGTACGCGTACGGGAGCTGTCCCTGCTTTAGCCCGTGGGTTTTAGTATACGGCACCCACTTGGTTTAAATGCCACGCGCGGTTATATTAGGTATGCACGGTAACTGTGGCACCTTATTTAAAGGATGGATAATGAGTAGACTGTTATTTTTTGGTGATATCGTTGGACGTTCAGGGCGCGATGCTCTCAAAGAAAATCTTCCTAATATCCGAACAAAACTTTCCCCGGATTGTATCATTGCCAATGCAGAGAATGCAGCTGCCGGATTTGGCCTTACCAAAGGTATTTGCGACGAACTCATCGAAAGCGGGGTTAATGTCATCACCACCGGAAATCATGTCTGGGACAATACTGATATTTTGAAGGCAATGAGTGCCTATGACGTGGTATTGCGTCCTGCAAACTTTCCCGATAAAGCCCCAGGTAGTGGCGTTGTTCGCTTCTCAACACCCGAAGGTAAAAATATTGTTGTTGTAAATATTATGGGGCGCCTTTTTATGGATCCTCTGAATGATCCCTTCCACGAAATGGAAAAAATTCTCAACACCTACCGTCTTTCTAGCCCCGAAATCAATGCTATTTTTGTTGATATTCACGCAGAAACAACTAGTGAAAAACAAGCCTTCGCTGCCTATTTTGATGGAAAAGTAAGCGGTGTTGTGGGCACTCACACCCATGTACCAACAGCTGATGCACGCATTCTTCCCCAGGGAACAGCCTTTCAAACAGATGCAGGCATGTGTGGTGATTATTGCTCAGTTATCGGCATGGAAAAATCAACGTCATTTCCAAAGTTTTTGAAGGTTGGCCCCTCCAAACGCATGCAGGTGGCAACCGGCCAAGGAACACTTTTCGGCACACTCATCGATGTTGATGACGCAACAGGAAAAGCCACGCACATTGAATCTGTTCGCTTTGGTAAACCCCTTTAAACACCCGCTTGAAAATTAACTCTTTCTGAATCTTTCTCTCATATACTCGTGAATACATTGAGAAACCGCTATTCATGGCAGATATTATCCGAGGGTTGTTCCCGCAAACGCCTCAAACGAATGAAGAATCAGCAGAACTCCGCGATTTAGCCGTAAAAATGGCACAAACCGGTAAAACTCTTGGATCTGAAACCCCACATACACCCTTCACCTATTTAGCGACTGTACGCCCGTATACGCCCTTTACCAATGACGCAGACAGAACACCACGTGCGGATTTTTTTGAACAAACACGCCATGAGATTTTGGCAAGTGAAGATGGTTCGCTCATTCTCCAACCGGGGGAGTATTACGACTTTGTGGATGTTTCACAGGATAATCCAATTGCAGACTTACTTGGCAGATCCGAGGATGAAGGTAGCACCCTTTCTGACTCCTACAGTTATCCACAAATGGACATCAAAGATACCTACGACGAACTCCAGCTTGAAAGAGATTATTTATCCCAAAGCTACACAAAAATCGTCGATATAGGTTCAGTTTATTCAGGAGAGAATTAAAAATCACACGAAACGTCATTGCGTGACGCGAATTGTTTTTCTACACTCCTAACACTATCATATGAAATGTCGATGCACATACCAAGAGATCAGTTGCAAGTTAACACAGCGCTTAAAGTCTTAATTGCGGCGCTGTTCATCATGATTGCCCTTGGTGGCGCAACACGTCTCACGGGTTCAGGGCTTTCGATCACCCAATGGGATTTGATCTGGGGTATTTTCCCACCGCTGCGTGCAGTTGATTGGACAGAACTTTTCCACAAATATCAACAATCACCAGAGTTCGTTCAACGCAACAGCTGGATGAACCTCGGCGATTTTCAGCAGATTTTCTGGCTCGAATATGTTCATCGCCTTTGGGGACGGATACTTGGTATCTTCGTTCTATATGTACACGCGCGCGCGCACCTTAGCACATTGTGGAAACAATATTATCGCCCCCGTGTTTTTATACTCTGGGCATTATTACTCACGCAAGGGTACATGGGGTGGTACATGGTGCAAAGTGGTCTTGACACGCGCGGGTTTGTGAGCCCCTATCGCCTTGTGATGCACCTCTCACTTGCTGGGATTATGATGGCACTTGCTCTTGCAATGATTCGTATTGATTCGTACGATCGCTATCCCCTATCACGAAAACTTCCCATGGCGGCCACACTATGTGCAGGCCTGACAATTCTTCTTGGTGCGTTGGTGGCGGGTCATAAAGCAGGGCTTATTTACACAACATTCCCTCTAATGGATGGTAATTTTTTACCTGACGAACTGACAGCCCACACCCCCTGGTGGGAAATTTTTTATGCGGTGCCGGCAAGTGTACAGTTTTTCCATCGATTGATGGCAACCCTTACTGTGTTGCTGGGAGTGAGCCTATCCAGGAGCCTTTGGAACCAGCGCGAGTTCAAACGATCGATTATCACGCTTACCCTTCTGGCCTGCCAATATATCTTGGGTATATTAACGCTGTTAATGCATGTCCCGGTTGGCCTTGGTGTCTTGCATCAACTCACAGCATTTGCTTTGTTTGCCTGGCTCATTTGGGTGACGCGCTGCGCCAAATTATCGCTGAGATCAATGACCGCACTCACATGAGTTTCTATGTCAGGATGGTGTGATGTGATGATCAGTGTTTCCACGTTTTTCCGTAAAACATTGAGAATGGATAGACGTGAGGCATGATCAATACTGTCTAACGTCTCATCAAGAAGCAATACATTCGGCTGGAAATACAAAGCACGCGCCAACCAAAGGCGCGCACGCTGGCCGCCCGAAAGGGTCATTCCTAAGTCTCCGACATTTTTGTTGAGGTCAGCAGATGATTGCACAACCGGCAAAAGACCAACCCAATCGAGAAGCATGTGAATTCTTTCAACGGAAGGATCTTCATCCCCAAGCGTAATATTAAACATAAGCGATTCATTATAAAGTGGTGCGTCCTGGGGAATGTATAAAAGATTAGTTTGTTCATTATACACAATACGCCCGTGCTCTGGCACCAAAACACCCGCCATCATATTTAAGAGCGTTGTTTTTCCAGATCCATTTACGCCCTTTAAAAGAACCACCGAACCTCGGGCGATATCAAAACTGAGGTCATGAATAATGGGTGCTGTGCCATAGCTAAAGGAAATGTTTTGACCGCACACAGGGTTTCCCTTCGCTGATGACAAAGGGGTATGGTATACGTCTTGAGGAAGGTGTAAAATTTTCATGACTTGCTCAAGATCAATTGTTGCCTCTCCAAGTTGACGTACTTCGCGCATAAGATTTGTCAATGGCACCATCACAACCAAAATTTGGCCATGCAGAATGATAAAATCTCCCTGGGATATCTGGTTGGTTGCGCGCAAATATACGCCCGCCCCCAAAACCGTAAGAAAAAGAAACAACTTTGCAAGACTCACATAAATTTGAAGCATGTTCGAGGTCGTGTTTGCGTTAAGCCAGGTCTCTGCTTCTGCGTCTGCTAATCGCTCAATGCGCCGATGTGCAAATGTGGGGTTCATGCGGGTTTGTTCGCTTTGCAGCAAATCATCAGTGGCACCGCGGACAAAACGATCAGATGCCTTCCATGAGGATCGGCGAACCGCTTGATAGGTAGGCAAAGTATACACCAGCACACTTACCATCATGATGACACCTAACATATATGGTATGGCAATATTTCCGTAACTAATGAACACGGCCGTCACCACACCTACTTTTCCAAGTGTCGGCAAAATTTGTAAAACACAGACTCGGAATAAAATGCGCGTACTGTGACTAACCCGCCGCATGGCGGATATAATATCAGCAAGTGAGAGCTTGCGTCTATTTGTAAGGCTGAGGGCATTCACATGCATCAACAAGCGCAACCGCAATGTGCGGATGGCAATGTTCGTAATGGGAAAAAAAATGATGTCGGTGACATTACCAATGGCGCCCTTACCGAATCGCAATAAACTGTAGCTTGTCAAAATGATGACAACCATCGAAAGATCATGCAAGAGATCCGTAGCGCTCAGGAGTCTATTAAAGACAAAAGGAATACTTGTTGCAACACATATTTCTGCACCAAGGAGCAAAAAAGCACCTATCCAGCGACAGAAAAAAGTACGTTTGTTCGTCAATAGTGCCTGGCGATAAAGCGTATACACGCCCTGAAGTGTGCGCAACCACTGAAACGTTAAATGAAGTTTTTTAAAAATGAAGTCTGTGAACTGTCTGTCCTCACATACAAAAAGCGTGGTGGGCGATACAGGGCTCGAACCTGTGACCCGCTGATTAAGAGTCAGCTGCTCTACCAACTGAGCTAAGCGCCCCACGTACTCTTCATACCAAAGACAAGAGATGATTGTCGAGGTTTTTTTTAGATCAACGC
>CAYGTJ010000002.1:0-6096 GCA_964352755.1 uncultured Alphaproteobacteria bacterium | reverse complement strand
CCCACGATCATGTTGGAATAACAAATAGCAGATCAATTGTCGACTTGTTTTTTTTAATGCGCTTATTGCTTGCATTATAGCTACCATTTCGATATATAATCCCTATAGCCATTAATTTTTTAGCAAATGAAAAAAAATATTCACCCAAAATATCACACAATCAAAGTCATCATGACAGATGGTTCTGAATTTGAAACACGCTCCACATGGGGCAAAGAAGGCGACACAATGCGCCTGGATATTGATCCTAAAGCTCATCCCGCTTGGACAGGCGTTCACCGTTTGATCGATAGTGGTGGCCGACTTGCTAAATTCAACACCCGTTTCAAAAACTTAGGCATTAAATCCTAAGGTCGAGGCGCACCTACTGATGCCAATGCCTGCTGAACAGATTGTCACAATGATTGAATCAGGTATCCCTGGATCCACAATTACTATTGAGGATCTCCGTGGGGATCAAGATCATTATGCTGTTAAGGTCGTCAGCAATGTGTTTCATGGACTGAGTCGTCCTGCCCAACACAAATTGGTCTATCAATGTCTTGGGAACCATGTAGGGACAACCTTACATGCGCTCTCCATTACGACAGCCACAGAGGAATAGAAATGTTAGATGACGCAACACGCACACGGATTGAAACCGAACTCTCAGAAAGCGATGTGACGCTCTTCATGAAGGGTACGGCACAGTTTCCTGTATGTGGATTTTCAGGATACGTTGTTCAGGCACTCAACAAACTTGGCGTCTCTTTTAAGGGCATTAATGTCCTTGAGGATCCAGAAATGCGTGAAGGCATCAAAGCCTACACCGATTGGCCGACCATTCCTCAGCTCTATGTAAAAAAAGAATTTGTAGGCGGTGCCGACATTATACGCGAGATGTATGAAAGCGGTGAATTAGCCAACTATTTCAAAGCAAAGGGCGTCCAAAACGCTGCCTAGTATTTGCGTCGTTCTGCATCTATCATACACACATGCGAATCCTATCAATCATATGACAATTGCGTAGCTTTCCCACGAAAAACCCAATACACATAGCCTGTATATACAACCAAAAGTGGCACGACGACAACTGCGCCCATCAATATGATCCGTAGTGATTCCGGTGCGCTTGTTGCCTCATAAATGGTCATTTTCTCAGGAACGATGTACGGATAGTAACTAAACGCAAGCCCTAAAAAACACAGAATAAAAACCCCACAGGTGAGAACAAAGGGAACCAACATTCGCTTCTTAGGGTTGATCCGAAGCATTGCTAACGTTAGATGAATCCCCACAATCAATGCTCCTGTTAACAACGGAATGGGAGCCAACAACAACACATTAGGAAGCGTAAACCAACGGGCAAAAATACGGGCACTGACTAATGGCGTGGTTCCCGACACAACGATAATACCAATCACAGTTGTAATCAGGGTGACTTGTGCCCAGGTGATTGCTTTTCGCTGCAGAGCTCCTTCGGTTTTGTAAATCAGCCAGCACGCTCCGATGAGCGAATACCCCGCAACAACGGCAAAACCAATAACCAGTGAAAATAATGCTCCGCCAATGCTTTTTTGAAATCCCAGAATATAATCACCCAACATCATCCCTTGGGAAAACGTCGTAATAAATGAGGCCAGAAAAAAGCGGTTATCCCACGCGTGTGCCTGTTCTGGAGGAAGTTTGACCCGACATTCAAATGCAACCCCCCGAAAAATTAACCCTACTAACATTATGGTTGCGGGCACATATAAATTTGTCAAAACAATGCCATGGGCTTCGGGAAAAGCAACGAGCAACAACCCGACACCTAAGACTAACCAGGTTTCGTTGGCATCCCAAAAAGGCCCTATTGCTCCTATCATGATATCTCTTTCAGGTTTTAACGCCCAACGACTGAGTATCCCGACCCCTAGATCATACCCATCCAATAGTGAATACACGAGCATTGAAAATGCAATCAAGCCTGCAAAAATACGTGCTAACCATTCAGGGCTTACCCATGTTAGATCCATCATCGTTTGGGAACCTCACTTAGTCCTGTTGGTTTTTTTCGTTGGCGGGCTAAAAAGTACACACCCGAAAGTACACACCCGTAAGGTATGTCACTAATAAAAGTGTATAAACACTGAGATACAAGACAAGCGATCCCCCAACAAACGGACGAGGAATATCTGCCACAGCATCTCGGGTGCGTAGCACATTATATACAAGCCAGGGTTGGCGACCGATTTCCGTCACGTACCACCCCGCTAAGGTCGCAACCCATCCTGAAAATGTCATTATATGTAGCGCCCATAAATGAATCACAGGCAGCACCCCCCAGCAAAAAAGACATACCGTTGCCGCCCATGAGAGAACAAGCATCAACACACCAACACCCACCATAATCCGGAATCCCCAAAAAACGGGGGCAACAGGTGGATGGTTTCCCTTGAAATCATTGAGACCCTGAACTTTCCCCAAGGGATCATGGGTTAAAATTGCACTGGCACCATAAGGGATTTCCAATGAAAAATGATTTGTTCGATTTTTTTCATCAGGCAGCGCAAATAAAACAAGGGGTGCGCCTTCTCTCGTTTCCCATAGTGCCTCCATTGCCGCAACCTTCGCTGGTTGATGCTTGAGGGTGTTAAGCCCATGGAGATCACCCATTACAATCTGTAAAGGAATGAGAACGGCTGCTAAATACACCCCCACCCTCAGGCAAAGATTCGCTGGTTGATGCATTTTGTCTCTCAGCAATTGATACGCTGAAATGCCCGCCACTAAAAACGCAGCCGTCAATCCAGAAGCAACCATCGTATGAATCATGCGATATCCACTTGACGGATTAAAGACAATCCGCAACCAATCAACCGCATGTGCTTTACCCGCGATCATGGTGAATCCATCAGGTGTTTGCATCCAGCTATTAAGCGCCAATATCCAAAACGCAGATAGTGAGGTGCCAACCGCTACAAAAAATGTGGCAAGCGTATGCGCCCAGCCGGGGACTCGACGGAACCCAAATAGCATCACCCCTAAAAATGTTGCCTCCAAGAAAAAGGCCGTTAAAACTTCATACGCAAGGAGTGGGCCTGCAACATTGCCAACGGTTTTCATAAACCCTGGCCAGTTTGTTCCAAACTGAAACGACATTGTAATACCACTTACAACACCAAACGCAAAACTAAGTGCAAAAATACGTGTCCAGAAAAAATACGCGTCCATCCATTGGTGACGCCCGGTAAGGTGGAATCGCATCTTAAAGAAAAGCAAAACCCACGCAAGGCCAATCGTAATGCTGGGAAAAAGGATATGAAACGTAATGTTAGCAGCAAACTGGATCCGCGAGAGTGTGAAGACATCAAGATCCATTAGTTTTACCTACCTATACGTAACGATTTTTACTGCCTCTATTATGTCGTGAACCTGTGGTAATGCAAGTTTTTCTAAGTTTGCAGCGTAAGGCAATGGCACATCTTTGGCCGTCACACGGGCAACAGGACTATCAAGATAATCGAATGCCTCCGTCATAATGCGCGCAGCAATCTCAGCACCAACACCGGCAAAGGGGAATCCTTCTTCTGCTGACACCAGGCAATTCGTTTTTTGCACAGAACGCACAATCGTTTCAACATCTAACGGACGAATGGATTGAAGATCAATAACTTCAGCGGAAATACCTTCTTTTTCAAGATCCTCAGCGGCCTGTAGCGCCTTACCGACCATAATCGAAAATGCGGTGATGGTAACATCGGTGCCTGTGCGAACAACCTCTGCCTTACCAATGGTGGCCACATGATCAACATCCGTACTAACATCACCAAATTTTTGTCCGTAGATCAACTCGTTCTCGAGAAACACAACAGGATTTGGATCACGAATTGCGGCCTTAAGCAATGCCTTTGCCGAACCCGCAGAATAAGGTGCCACGACCTTCAGCCCCGGACAGTGGGCATACCAACTGGCGTAACACTGAGAATGTTGTGCCCCCACGCGACTAGCGGCACCGTTTGGCCCCCGGAAAACAATCGGACATCCCATTTGGCCGCCGGACATGTATAAGGTCTTCGCCGCAGAATTGATAATTTGATCAATGGCCTGCATCGCAAAGTTAAAGGTCATAAATTCAATAATAGGGCGAAGCTCAAGAAATGCCGCACCCACACCAAGTCCCGCAAAGCCATGTTCGGTAATTGGTGTATCAATAACACGCGTCGCCCCAAACTGATCCAACAGACCTTGGGTTACTTTATACGCACCATTGTATTCAGCAACTTCCTCACCCATGACAAAAACGTTTTTGTCCCGGGTCATTTCCTCCGCCATGGCGTCACGAAGGGCTTCACGAACAGTCAGTGATACACGTGCCATTAGTTCGCTCCCTCTTCAATCAAGATATCCGTCATTAATTCTGATGGATCAGGCTCAGGTGTTGTAATCGCAAACTCGGCCACTTCTTTCATCAGTGCCTTAATATCTGTTTCGATATCCTTGAAATCATCGGCATCTAGCTTTAACGCCTTCATCGCACGTGCCTTGAAATTGATGATCGGGTCATAATTTGTTTTAACGTCACTGACTTCGTCTTTTGAACGATACGTTGCTGGATCTGACATGGAATGCCCACGATACCGATATGTACGAATCTCAAGCAACATCGGTGTTTGTTTTTCACGCACATGATCAAGTGCCTTTGCAATCTCAGTGCGCACATCAAGGATGTTCATTCCATCAACTTGCTTCCCAGGTATACCGTAGGCCTCGCCTCGCCGGAAAAGTGCATCATGATTGGCACACCCACGTTTCGTGCTCGTGCCCATTGCATACTCATTGTTTTCCAAGATATAGAGGACGGGAATGCCCCATAATGCAGCCATATTGAATGATTCATACACTTGACCTTGGTTGGCTGCACCATCACCAAAGTATGTTAAACACACACCATTATCTTGCTTATATTTGTGGGCAAAGCCCATGCCTGTGCCAATTGAGACTTGCGCACCAACAATACCATGTCCCCCGAAGAAATTTTTCTCACGAGAAAACATATGCATGGAACCGCCCTTGCCTTTGGAAAGTCCTGCGTGACGTCCGGTAAGTTCTGCCATAACACCCTTAGGATCCATACCACATGCAAGCATATGACCATGATCACGGTATGCGGTAATAACGGTATCTTGGGGTTGCATCACGTCTTGGGCACCGACGACTACGGCTTCTTGACCAATATAAAGGTGACAAAAACCAGCAATATGTCCCATGCCGTAAAGCTGTGACGCTTTTTCCTCAAATCGACGAATCAATAGCATATCTTTGTAAAGACGGCGTGCATGCGTACGATCAAGAGGAAATTTTGCTGCCAAGAAGAAACCTCGTGTATTACGGATTATGAACGAGACCTAAAAATTAAGCCCTGAGAAGAAGACTACTATACCTTCTTTGATGCTGCTGAGCGAGGACGTTCTTTAATACGTGCACTTTTACCTGAACGCTCACGTAGATAATAAAGTTTCGCACGACGAACAACACCACGACGAACAGTTTCGATGCGGATGCGCGGTGAATACAATGGGAAAACACGCTCAACGCCTTCACCGTAAGAAATTTTACGAACAGTGAAAGATGAGTTAATACTGTCACTTTTACGGGCAATACACACACCTTCAAAAGCTTGCTGACGCTCACGTGCGCCTTCAACAATTTTCACCCACACACGTACCGTGTCACCAGGTGTAAACTCAGGAATTGCATTTTCTGCCGCTAACTTAGCTACTTGCGCGTTATTAAATTTCTCAACAGTATTCATCGTTTTTCCTCTTTATCATTCGCAAGATATGCTTGCCATAAATCGCTGCGGCGTTGCTTTGTTATCTTTTCAGATTCTGCCTGCCGCCAGGCGCGAATCTTTTCATGATGACCACTCGCAAGAACCTCTGGAACCCTTGAACCATCCCAATCGTGGGGACGCGTGTACTGTGGGTACTCCAAAAGACCGTTGCTAAAACTTTCTTCGACTAAGGAATTACCCGAATTCATCACGTTTGGCAAGAGGCGAATGCAGCTTTCTGCAATTACCATGGCTGCAACTTCACCACCAGCCAGCACATAATCGCCGATACTTACTTC
>CAYGTJ010000001.1:0-23801 GCA_964352755.1 uncultured Alphaproteobacteria bacterium | reverse complement strand
TATTGTGGGTGCCCTTGCAACAGCGCGTGAAAATAAAATCCCCATCATTTGCACATCTTCAGGTCTCAACACCCGGTCAAAACTTGTCAAAGCCCTACAGGATGAAACATCCGGTCATGCAGCCGGTGTCTATGATTCAACGCCGTCACTGCGCACACAATTACTCACGACCTTTGCGCGCGTCCATCACCTCGACATTCCCGCAAAAATTATTTCATTTTTAGCAGAGCGGACAAATGAGGACAGCAACCTCGAAGACCTGGTCAAAAAAGTGGGGATGTTGACCCAAGATAACGCGGATGTTTTGCCCTCACAAATTGCCGCGCTTATTGGTGATCTTTCTGTTGAGGTCGATGATCTTATCTGGGCGTTTTGGGAAAACACTCCCAACAGATTTGCAAAGTTGAATGACTACTTAAAAAGTGGCGGAAATATTATTACCTTCATCCGCGGATGTTTGCGCCTTGGTAAACAAATGTATGACGTTCGCACAAAGCATGAAAACGGCCAATCGTTATCTTCGGCCATGGCAGAACTCCGCCCCGCACCTCTTTTCACCATTAAATCCCGATTTGAGAATGTCTGCCGCAACACGAAAGCACACACACTCATCACTATGATTGCCGATCTCAACACCCTCGAGGCAGAAACAAAACTAAGTGCCACACTCACCAAAACAAAGGCGCTTCGCTTATTTTCAACGACGTATTCTGACTAACTGTTTAAGCAAAAATACCCTGGTAAACGTTCAGCGTCATTTGCGCCATTCGATCCTCTGCGTAATGCATCACAATATGCGTGCGCGCTTCTTTTGCATACTTCTGCAGATCTTCTGGTGATTGTTTCTCATATTCATGAATTGCCTTCACCAGCGCATCTATATCACTGGGAGGCACAAGCATCCCGTAACGACCACTACGTGTTTGTTCGATTGATCCACCATGATTGGTTGCAATGTATGGTTTTCCCATTGCAAGCGCTTCAGTCGTTATGCGGCCAAACGCCTCTGGATCCGTTGAGCATGAAAACACAACAAAAGATGCTGCATACGCAATCTTAAGGTCATCCACACTGTTTACAAAAACAACCGGCATGGAAAGTTTATCCGCTAGGGTCTTCAAATGATCTGCATACGCAACACGCCCTTGGTGATCACCGGCAATAACAATCACATAACGATCTTGATCCAGGTTTTGCGCCGCCTCAAGCAACACATGCTGACCCTTCCACTTTGATAGTCGCCCCGGAAGAAAGAGTATTTTCCGCTGGCGTGAAATATTGAGGCTCGCATAGAACGCATCAATTTCGTTATTTGAAACCGTTTGAGGATCAAAGTGATGCACATTAATCCCTGCCGGAATACATGCAACCTGTGGATTCAAATATGCAAATTTTTGATGGATGTGTTTGGCAATAAATTCAGAAATTGCAATCACCCGAACGCCCCTCACCATGACAGAATTATAAAATGCCTTCAGAAAATTCCCCTGGTTGTACACGCCGTGAAAACTTGTCATAAAAGGCGTACCAGTGAATTTACATGCAATGTATGCTGCCCACGCCGGGGCACGCGACCGCACATGCACACAATCAATCATGCGTGTTCGTATAAGCTGAACGAGTCGCACAACATTGATGATAAGGTTCCACGGCATCTTTTGATGGATGCCTGGTATTTCAATATGGTGATCCCCTAATTCTGAAGCAAGCCGCCCACCCTTGCTTGCCACCAAAAATGTATTCTCAGGCGATAATGCAATTAGCTGTTTTGTCGTTTGTATCGTAACACGCTCAATTCCCCCGGTTTCAAGGGCCGGCAGTATTTGCAATATTGTTTTGTTGCGCATAAAATAAATGATTAATAGCGATCGCTATCATCTAAGAGTTTGTTTAAAACTGCAACCGTTAATGCGTGCATCCGCAAATAGATTGTGTTTTTCAAAATAAATCAAAAATACATTAAATATTAAGACTTATAGATCATAATTCATAATGATTTATTACATGTGAAAACTATGTCTAAAGACAAAGAAATTATCCTCACTAACCTGGATTCTATTCCGGGGTTCAAGATTGACACACACTTCGGGCTCATGGTGGGAAGTACTGTTGAAACACGTCATCTTGCCTCACATCTTCAAGCGATTTGGAAGAAAGTCTTCGGTGGTGAAATTCACGATTATTCACAACTGTTAGAGGATGTGCATACAGAGGCTCTCAAACGTTTAAAAGCAAAAGCCCGTCATGCTGGTGCCAATGCTGTACTAAACGTACGTTTTGCAACCTCAGAAATCGGTGATGGTGCCGCTGAATTAATCGCCTACGGCACGGCCGTCACGGTGAAAAAATGATCGAACTTGGGTTAACACTCCTTATTTTTATCGCCGTGGGTGTATATGCACGGCACCTTGAACGCCTCCACTATGCCCATATTCGCAAACGTGAGATTGCACTTAAGAGTATTGCGGTTCTTACCTCTAAACTTCCCGATAAGCGGGAGAATATAAATAAAACGAAACTTGTGACCTCCACCGTTTCAATTGCGGATGATTTGTACAAATTTATTCTCTCGACACTTCGGGGAATGTTTGGCGGTCGTGTTTCTTCGTATGAGTTGGTTCTCGATCGTGCACGCCGGGAAGCAATTATTCGCCTCAAAGAACAATGCTTAGATGCCGATGCAATTATCAATGTTCATTTCTGTACCAGTAAAGTCGGTCGCCGCATTGTCGAGATCGTTGTATATGGCACAGCAATCTATTGGCATGAGGATAGTAAGCATGGCGATAAAATATAAACCCACGCTCTTTCACGATTTCAATCCGAACATCCGAATTCAAGGATATTACCGGAGTTTCTTTTTTTTGATCGTTCCTGCACTCGTTATCATTTGGATGATATATGCATCACTTGGATTAATGCTAGATAGTGTTCTTGAAAACATTACCCCCAAACAAGAGCAATGGTTATGGCAACAGGTGCGCGTGCCACTCAAAATTGCTGAACAAGATTACATCATCGATAAAAAACTAACCCTTCGGGTGCAAAGAATTTTTCGCAAGATTCCTCTCGAAAAACTCCCCTACCAATATGACTACAACGTGTATGTCGCAAAATTCCAAGAACCAAATGCTTTCGCACTTCCCGGGGGCAATATAATCGTGACGGAAAGTCTTTTGAATGAGGTCAAGGATGAAGATTTTCTCCTGTTTGTTCTTTGCCATGAACTGGGACATTTTCAAAACCGCGATCACCTCAAACAGTATGGTCGCGCACTGGTACTCACAAAACTTATTCGCTGGATATTCGGTGATGGAATTGGGGCACTTTTTGCACGATCATCGCTTCTCTATCGTCATGATTTTTCCCGGAAAGAGGAGTACGCCGCCGACAAATGGGGCGCCTATCTTCTTTACCAAATAAAAGGAAACCTCACCGGCGCGAAAAAATTTCTTGATTGGGCAGATGATGCTGATGATGTCCCCAAATGGCATGCCTTTTTTTCCACACATCCTGCATCTAAAAATCGTCTCGCACGTATTCTTAAAATGGAGGGTAAGCCCATTCCTAAGCCTGAATATTTTTAAACCGTGTTAAAAAGCAGACACGATAAGCACGCACGAAAATCAGAAAATTGCATGGCAAAAGCACTTGAATTCATGTCACAAAAAAAATGTTGACCTTCTTATTTTTGTTAACTCTTTAGTAATTTTTGTTCGCTATTCTCCAACCACGCTGACGGTGGTACCCATTTATTGACACGATCAGTATGAGGGTACCATCGGCTAGCGCCCAACATCTCTCCTCAAAATGAAAAAATCAGCACTTGCTTACGGCTTAATTTCTGATTTATTCGCTCTGTTTTCCCATTAGATAGTAGGAGAGAACCCCAATACTGCCACACCCGATAAGAAAGTAACTGACATATGCAAGACCAAGGTTATAGGCAACTATCTGTGTTCCCAGCACCGATGCAAAAAGCGCCATTGTTCCATTCCCCAGATTATAGAAGAAAGAAACACCCCTAAATCTAACCGCAACAGGGAGTAAATGAATCATCGTTCCCGCAATGCCAGACATTAACAATGACATGATACACGCGGTCAGAGCGATCCCATAAACTCGCATCCAAAAGTACTCACTCAAAATAAGTGAAATAAGTGGAAAAGATCCTATAATCAGAGCAATCGCACTAAAAAGTATCATGTGCCTACGACATTTGAAAACATCTGCAATGCGGCCAAAAACAGGCTCAAGAATAGCACACAGTGATATTCCTATGATCAATACTGGCTGGATATCTGCCGCAGTTAACGACGTGAATTCGGGGCCAAATATCCGCGGAAAAACAAACATCGTATAAAATAGTCCCCCCACATTGCTGCCAAGCAACAAAATCGCAAGAAGTCTCGAAAGGCGTACGTTACGAAAGTCCGTAAAATAATGTGAGATTCGTTGTGCTTTGCGTGGGCGAACATCCTCTGGCAAAGCAAACGATCGAATATAAAACCCTATAACCCCAATGCAAGCACTCAATATGAACGTGATTCGCCATCCAGCTTGTACTAAATCATAGTGGAGCAAGAATGTGTTAACACCTAACCCTGCTATCCACCCAACGACGCCGGCTGCTGTTATTAATGATCCCCAAAATGCATGAAGATGGCGAGGTGTGTTTTCTTGAACGTTTATCAGCGACCCTGTGTATTCCCCTCCTATCGATAAGCTCTGCAATAGGCGTCCCACAATTAAGAGAATTGGTGCTGCAACACCAATCTGTTCGTACGTTGGCGCAAGGGCAATGACCAAAACACCAAGGCTCATACAAAACGTCGTGTACGACAATGCCGTCTTGCGGCTTTTGAAGTCGCCCAAAATACCAAAGGTAAATCCCCCGACAGGCCTAAAAACAAAGGCGATAACAAAAATAATATACGAATAAAAAGCTCTTGAACTACTATCGCTTACCGGGAAAAAGCTTTGGGCAATGGCATCTGCAAAAAAAACGTAGGTTGAAAATGCAAAATACTCAGCAAAGTTCCCGATAACGATCGTCAAGGCAAATTGAGATGTCAATTTTGTGTTCATTGGTTTTATTTTAGACATAATATACTCCTTATCTATGTGCTAAAGTTTAATCTGTACAAATCCACAAGCTTACTCGAGCAATAGGCACCTGTTTTGTGCTTAATATTGCGCAAGTGCGCCTCCACAGTTCGAGGACTAATACTTAAAGTTGCTGCGATTTCTTTCTGTCGCTTGCCCTCGCTAAGCTCTTTTAAGCATTTGAGCTCTGCTCGCGTAATAAAGAACCTTGCACCGTTTGGCATAACCATCGTGTAAAAATTTAAATCGATCTTGCTCATAATCTCATTCGCAAGCATCTGTTCTTTTTCTCTTCCGGAAACTTTGACTTTCACCATATCTGGAACAGTGAGAGATAAGCTTTTTTGGATAACTTCTTCAGCGCGGGTTCGGAAATAGAGGATAAAGCGCTCTAGAATTTCCGTGTTATTTACATAAAAATTAATGCCTTCTGAACTATCCGTACTTCCCCCAAAATGAAACGTTTCAAAATAAGAATCAAAGCGTTTATGTAGGCTAAATGAGTTCCATATTTTATGTTCCTTCAAGAAATTATGAATCTTTATGCTGGGTTCTGGCTGTCCACTAAAAATCGTATACGTCGTTTTTTTCGCAGATAATGACCGTTCATCAAAAATAAAAACGTTCTTAGCAAAAAGATCATGGTGAAACTTTTTTTTCACCCACTCAGGATCATCACATAAGTAAAGCAGCTTCCCATCGTCATACACCCGCGCATAACTAAAAAAACTAGAACCAATATTTTTTAATGGCTCAGTCACACTCATTAAATCCTTTGCGAGCGACAACTGGCTTTCAAAACATTCCTTTGAAGAAACCTTGTCTGGCATTGTCTACACCTTCCCTTATTTCACTAGCATTAGCAAAATTGCCAGATATAGCAATTGTTTTTGACAAATAATTTGCCATAAAGGTAAAAAAACCCTACCATAATTTCGTTAATGTGAGTGATAACCTAACGACGGAGTAGACGTAATGTTGCCATATCGAAAAATTTATTTTGTCCTATTGTGCATGGTGTGTGTGCAAGGGCAGATTAATGCAAACGTAGTGACCAAGTCACCTGAGATCACGTATGATTACGTTGCCAAAGAAAACGTCCATAAAACCTATGATCTGTACAAGACCTTCAATAGATATATCCCTCAAGAAAAATTTATTGATCGGTTTAAAGCACTTATAGAAACAAACAATTATTTTGTTGTCACCGCACGAGATAAGAATAAACCTATTGGTCTCATTGGATTCAGTATACAGACGAATGGATACTGGGGGAAATTCGTACATGTTGATAGTCTGATCGTACATGAAGAGTATCGTCGCCAAGGTATTGCGACAAAGCTAATGAAATTTCCAGAATCATTAGCAAAAAAAATCCACGCTTCTCGATTGACGCTTGAAACTGGATTAACCCGTCAAGATGCCATCCGGTTCTACGAAAAAATTGGTATGAAAAAGGCCGCGATTGAATATCGATATGACTATCGTGGAAAATAGGAACTCACTCTACAGGCGAATATTATTTTGTTTGCCTGTAGCACTTGTGGTTGGATTGTGGGGCTTCACAAATTACTTTGCGTATGTCCCCATTCCTATGCAAATCAGATTTCTAAAGACTCACTACATCCCACGGAAACTAAAGATTTATGCATTAAAACAAGGGCACTTTACGTCAAAAAAACTTCAAAGATCCCTCTACAAACGCATGGATGAATTTCATCGGATTATGGATAGCAACAAAGTGCCCTACTTCGTTTATTTTGGCACACTCCTCGGAGCGATTCGACACAAAGGTGTTATTCCCTGGGATGATGACTTAGATGTCTGCATTATGGAAAACGATGAAGCAAAATTTATAAGTCTTCGCCAAACATTTGCAGAATCTGGTCTCCTCGTAAGAGATACATCCTTTGGCTATAAGATTTCCGACATCACCCAAACAAATGTATCAATATGCCTTGATGTTATAGTGATGCGCTTACACAACAACATCGTTGGCCATGCACGCGCGCCCTACAATACTGATAAAAGATGGCAGAAGTTTTGGGTTCCTAAACACACTATTTTCCCTCTACAGTTGTATCAATTTGGATCAACACGTGTATTCGGGCCAGCTAAACCTGAGGTGTTCTTAAGCCAACGATACAGCCCCACTTGGAATGAACAGGGCGGCCGCTTATGGTTTCGTGTATCTGATCTTGATAATATCTATATATTCGAATTTACCAAATCTGAGATTAAAAAACATTCTAATTGAGAAGACTTATAATAATATCGTTATATTACTCATAATTTACTTTGATATAATCAAGAGAATGATTTCTGTATTAGCGACACTGTCATACCATCAAATTTCGTTTTACCCTCTGATAATATCGGCAAAAAAACAAACTCCCTCGATAGTTATTGCACCAGTTTTGTTATAGACCTCATAGAGGTTTTGGCGTAAGTTATATAGATTATACTGTATAATTTCTAACGCCTAAGAGTCCTCATATATGTTTCGTAAAATTTTAAATTGGCTTTCTGCTGATATGGCTATCGATCTTGGAACCGCAAATACATTGGTTTATGTTAAAGGCCAAGGAATCGTTTTAAATGAACCATCTGTTGTTGCCCTTGCCACCGTTAAAGGCCGCAAACAAGTACTCGCCGTCGGTGAAGAAGCCAAACTGATGGTTGGCCGCACACCCGGAAACATCCAAGCCATCCGCCCCCTGCGCGAAGGCGTTATTGCTGATTTTGAAGTTGCGGAAGAAATGATCAAACATTTCATCCATAAAGTTCACAACCGCCGTTCGTTCGTCAGTCCGCAAATCGTTATTTGTGTCCCCTCCGGTGCCACCGCCGTTGAGCGCAGAGCCATTCAAGAATCTGCTGAAAGCGCCGGTGCGGGTAAGGTTTACCTCATCGAGGAACCTATGGCAGCAGCCATCGGTGCAGGCCTTCCTGTGACCGAACCTACGGGATCAATCGTGGTTGATATCGGTGGCGGAACCACAGAAGATCCCGATCTCTCATTAGGTGGTATCGTTTATTCACGCTCAGTACGTGTCGGTGGTGATACCATGGATGAAGCCATCATCAATTACATCCGCCGTCATCATAATCTACTGATCGGAGAAAGCACAGCAGAGCGAGTCAAAAAAGAGATCGGATCAGCCCTCCTCACAAAAGAAAAAGATGGGCCCCAAGTCCGCATTAAGGGGCGCGATCTTCTCAACGGGATTCCTAAAGAAATTGTTATCTCCCAACAACAGGTTGCCGAAAGTTTGATCGAGCCAGTTACGGCAATCATTGAAGGCGTTAAAGTGGCTCTCGAAAACACCCCGCCGGAACTCTCTGCTGATATTGTAGACAAAGGCATCGTCTTAACAGGCGGTGGGTCTTTGTTAAATAACATTGATGTTGTTTTACGCAATGCAACAGGACTCCCCGTATCAATTGCAGATGATCCGCTTTCATGCGTTGCTCTGGGCACGGGGAAAGCTCTTGAAGAAATGCGCACACTGAAAGATGTCCTCATCAGCATGTATTAATGCACGTCCCCAGAGTGGGAACCACATAAAGGGAGGGCACACACATTATGCGATTTGGTAGCAATAGAAATGCAAACGCAGCGCTTGCCACACGTCCCCTTATTCTGATTGTGATCAGTTTTATGTTTATCTTTCTGGAAAAAAACAACCCTATCATTCTGTCCGGTGTTCGCCAACAACTCCTTAATACGTCACTTCCTGTGTTGAATTTTTTGTATCAGCCCTTTGCACAAATTGCTCAGTTTCCTGATAAAATTTCCAAACACCTTGATATGCACCAAACCATCAAGGAACTTAAGCGAACAAATAAAAAACTTAATCGCAATAATTTGCGCCTTACTTCAAAGCTTGTTGAACTTAGATCCCTTGCACAAAAGTTAAAGTTTCGCCCAAGCAAACTGAAACTTAAGCACACAAGCCGCATTATTTTTACGACCGGCCAGCCCTATCGACACAGCCTCGTCATCAGAGGGGGGAAAGCACAAGATGTTAAAATTGGATCAACGATTGTTTATCGCAATCATCTGGTTGGACGGGTCATCAACACAACAAAATCATCGTCTCTTGTCTTACTTATCCAAGACACAACGAGCCGCATTCCTGTTGCTACTGAAAAAAGCGGAATCCAAGGTATTTTATCCGGAACCGGTGATCAAGAACTTAAACTCTTGCATGTCATTAGTGCTAAAAAAATAAGGGCGGGAGAACGACTCTACACAACAGGAAATGGCGGAGCATTCGCCGCTAATATCCTGGTGGGAAAGGTGACACGAATAAATGAAAATCAAATCTTTGTCCGCACTCCTGTACGTAAAGATGCATTAGATTTTGTCTTTGTTGCCGACCCTCCGGCTTATACAAAACAGGAAAGTACTACCGATGGACAATAACTTAACCCCCTTAAGTGGTTTTGTGCGATCTGTGTATAATCGTTTGCGCGCAATCATCCCTCAGTGTGTGTTGGGTTTACTTGGCATTTTATATTGCATGGTGCCTCCAGCTCTTATTGGTCTATGGCCAAATATTTTTTTAGCGGGATTATATTTTTGGACAATCTACATACCCGAACATGTTTCATTTAGTGTCATTTTAATCATTAGCCTTCTACATGATGTCTATACGGGCTTACCTTTGGGCTTTCATGGTATTCTTTATGGTGTTTTCTACACCCTGGTCAGATGGTACGGACGAAATTTTATTGAAAAAGGATTTGGCCATATTTGGATTTTTTTCGGACTGTTCGCATTTGCCATCGTAGGATTGGGTCAACTGATAATGATTATGTTTGATAGGGGCACGGAAAGCTTTCTTGAGGTTCAATTTCACACACTTATTACGTTTGTAATTGCACCTTTTATCTACCTAGTCATCAATCCCTTTATTCGTGAATTGCGAACATGAACAATCGTCAAGACTCCTACCAGCTCTTAACCCGCCGCATGGCACTTGTTGGTGTGGGAAAGGTGGCGCTCTTTGGAACACTCCTTGCACGTTTGTTTCACTTGCAGATCATCCAGCGAAACCATTACCGGAACCTAGCCGAAGGAAATCGCATCAAAATCACCCCGATCATGCCTATTCGCGGTGAGATTCACGATAGACGCGGCCACGTTCTTGCTGGCAATCGTCCCACATACTTCCTCAATCTTATCCCCGAAGAAGTCTCTTCAATCCCGCAGGCGTTTGCACTTCTCCAGAAAATCACAGATATAAAAATTGTTAATCCTGAAAAACTTATTAAACGGATTAAACGATCACCTCGGTTTTTACCCTTCACAATCGCAGAAGGTTTAAGCTGGAATGACGTTTGTACCATCGAGGTCAACCTTCATAAACTCCATGGGTTCGCAATTCAAGCGGGGCATTTACGGAGCTATCCACATGATGAAACATTTGCACATGTAATCGGGCATGTTCACCATCTTAGCGATGGGGAAAAACCGCCCGAACGTTTTCGTAAAATCCCAAGCCTGCATGTAGGAAAAACAGGTGTTGAGAAAATACGCGATGACGAACTTCTGGGTATTCCTGGTATTCGTGAAGCTGAGGTGAACGCCTACAGACGCGAAGTTCGTGAACTGTCAGTAAAGCCAAGCCACCCAGGTAAAACAATTCCATTAACAATCAGTCATGATCTGCAACAGTTTGTGTATGAACAGCTCAACAAGCACCAAAGTGGATCGTGTATTGTGATTGATTTGCGAAGTGGTGATGTGCTTGCACTTGTTTCGGCACCTGGATTTGACCCAAATGTCTTTAGTACCGGATTGTCATCCAAGAACTGGCGTGCGCTTCTTTCTAATCCTGCTAAACCTCTCTTAGACAAGGCATTATCTGGTCTCTACCCTCCGGGATCTATTTTTAAAACAGCCGTTGCCCTTGCGGCACTCGAGGATGGAATCACGGATTTTAAAACAACGTGTACGGGTAAGTTCCCCTACGGGAATCATACCTTTCACTGCTGGAAAAAAAACGGGCACGGAACACTTGACCTTGAACAAGCTTTCCAGCATTCGTGTGACGTAATGTTTTATGCACTTGCCCAAAAACTTGGCTCACAAAAAATTTATAATGCCGCACAAAAACTCGGGTTTGGCGAAAAAAGTGGTCTTGGTCTTCAAAATGAAAAGTCGGGTCATCTTCCTTCAGCTGCGTGGAAAAAACAGGCTAAAAATGCACCCTGGACTGGTGGTGATACGATAAATATGTCCATCGGCCAAGGCTATTTACAAGCAACACCGATACAGCTCGCGATTGCGATGGCGCGAATTTCTTCTGGGAAAATAATTTCCCCACGCCTTTACGCTGATGCTCCGATTTCTGAACCTCACGTGCTTGATGTGAACCCCGAGCACCTTGAGCGCATTCGAAAGGGGATGTGGCTCGCCGTTAATAAATGGGGAACAGCGAACCGTGTGTATCAAAAACTAGGCACAAAAGACGCCTTTGCAAAAACAAGTACCGCCCAAGTAAAACGCATCACAAAACAAGATCGCGAAGATGGAATCACAAATGCTGACTTCCCCTGGCATTTACGTGATCATGCAATGATTACAGCAGCAATGCCCCTTGAGAGCCCTCGGTACGCGCTGGCGGCTGTCATTGATCACGGTGGTGGTGGTGGGCGCGTTGCCGCACCCTTTGCTGGGGAGGTTCTCAAAAAAATCCGTGAACTTGAGAAAAGGTCAAAGCTATGATCAGCTATTTTATTAATCGGTCATTACAGCGAAAACTGACAAACATCAATCCTTGGATTGTTGGTCTCATTGTTATCATTGCGTGCATTGGTTTTTCAATTTTATATTCAGCTGGCGGTGGCAACATTAAGCCCTGGGCAGGGAAGCAAATTGCACGTTTTTGTATGGGTTTGTTTATTATGGTCATGATTGCCCTGGTCGACATTCGTTTTTGGTTTCGAAACGCCTATGTCATTTATTTTACCGTCCTGGGGCTCTTGCTTCTCGTTGAGGTTTTTGGTCTTGTCGGCATGGGGGCGCAACGTTGGATCAATCTATACTTTTTTCATCTCCAACCATCTGAGCTCATGAAAATATCACTTGTTCTTGTTCTAGCGCGGTATTTTTATGGTCTTTCAAGCGATGATTCCCAACGGATATCCTCATTAATCCCGGCATTTATTCTTGTTTTTATTCCTGCACTTTTTATCCTTAAACAGCCTGACCTTGGAACTGCCCTCGTTCTCATAATGGTTGGGTGTACCTTAATTTATTACGCCGGGCTTCCCAACTGGGTCATCTATTCGGCCACAGGGTTAATGTGCGCAGCTGCCCCTGTTCTCTGGACAAAAATGCATGGATATCAAAAAAACCGAGTACTTACTTTTCTTGATCCCAGTCGCGATCCATTGGGGGCAGGATATCACCAACATCAATCTAAAATCGCCTTAGGGTCAGGGGGCGTCTTTGGAAAGGGTTATCTTGAGGGCACTCAAAGCCACCTCAATTTCCTGCCTGAAAAGCAAACAGATTTTGTTTTTACCATGTATGCTGAGGAATTTGGTTTCATTGGGGGCGTCTTTTTGCTCACACTTTATGCGATACTTGTCGCCTACGGATACAGTGTTGCCTCACAATGTCGCAACCGCTTTGGGTCTTTACTTGCTTCAGGTATCAACACAATTATATTTATATATGTGATCGTCAATGTCGGAATGGTAACAGGTCTACTGCCTGTTGTTGGTGTACCACTTCCCCTCGTTTCATATGGTGGTACCTCGATGCTAACAGTGCTCATGGGGCTTGGGTTTATTTTATCCGTGGATGTTCACAAAACGCGCTTATCGACATTTTAAACAAATATCACTACGCGGCCTTGCTTGGTAAATCGATGGTAAGAACAATCTCATCCGCGGTTTCAGTTAGTTCCGTAACGTTCAAATTTCCTCCAACCAGGCCAACAACACGTTTTAAAAGCGGGTAATCAAGACGCTCTGCGCTTGATATGGATTCTTGAAAAATACTCTCAGGATTTGCATGCTGTAACATTTGGCGCAACGCATCCGTGGCCGGAAAACGAATGGCTAATTGCCCTGATCCTTTCGAATGTGTTGTTGCAAAATGCACGCATGATTTCGCAGGAAGTTTTTGTACAACGGACGTAAACAACCGTAAAAGCGCACGACGCACCCGCGCCTCATCAATTGCAACCATAACCGGAGATTCAGTCACTTCTGACTCCGTCGACAACTGGTGTGTCACGAAAATATCTTGCGTAATATAAACAAATTCTTGAGCAAACTTATTTAGGTCAATGCTTTTAAGCTTAACGGGACTCTGGTTAATATCATAATCAGCAAGATCTCTGAGATCCCCAACCAAGAAATTTAACCGAATAGCCGTAGCTTCAATTTGATCAAGGGGTTCCTTCATTGTTTTCAGAACTTTACCTGAAGAACGCGCGAGGATTTTCCCATATCCAAGCAATCGCTGAAGAGGGCGCTCAAACAAGTAACAAATATTCTCAATGAACTCTGTTTTCATCTTATTCGTAATTTTGAGAGACCTATTATGATCTTTTAAAACTTCTTCGATTTTTAAACGATCGGTCACATCAATTACAGAGAATAAATTTGCGCCATTAATGAGTGGTAAATACCTAAAGTTCAGGGTCTTCCCATTCTTCACTTGTATCATGATTGAACGTGGCGTGCGATCAATGACGGCTTTCAGCACACGCGCTTTATAATCTTCCCACGGTTCAGACAAGACAATTTTATCCTTACTGACATCCATCACATCGCTAATCGTAATCCCAGAAACAGCCTCTGAGTCAGCAATATCATTAATACTTAAAAACTCTTCGTTCACAATTTGTAGTTTGTTATCAGAGCCAAAAACCGCAACCCCTTCATGCAGCGCATTAAAGGTCTCCTTCTGAACAGCAATTTGCGTATTGTATTTACGTTCCAACTCAAGTGAATCCGTCACATCCTCATGAACGAAGAAAATCCCGCCCAGCGGATGAGGGGCAGTAATTGAGCGAATCGTGCGCCCATCGGGAAGGTAATCAAGTTCCTGAACGGGTGAGATGAGACTTGTAAACAGCTGATAAAGTTTTTTCTTATGTTCAGGAAAATTCATGCTTTCGCGAATCATTTCACGTCCACGAAGATTTTCCATCACTTCACCCAAACTTGGCTGTGAATGCAAAAATGATTCATCAAATTCAAACGTTCGGGCAAAGGCGTGATTAAAAAAGACAAGACGTTTATCCGCCCCATAAATTGTGATTCCAACACTTAAGTTCTCAAGCACCTGACGATGTGATTGAATGTGGCGCGAAAGTTCTTTTTTACTTTCCTCCAGTTGCGTCAACTCAATTGCAAAACCAACCCTTTCTGTCTCAGCACTCACTTCGTGCATTTCAAGCAAAACCCGGCGCCCGTCGATGACCACATGTCGGCGATGCACCATTCGCCCTGGCACCATTACAGATTCAACACGACTCGGGGCAATTTCCATATCTGACCAAAGGCTTTGCTCACGATCTCCTTCGCCCATGTGAGACATGTCATCCATCTCACCGTATGCAGCATTATGAAATGTCACATTTCCATCCTGGGTGCGATACCATATCGGATACGGGAGTGCATCAAGAATGGCACGATACCGTTGGCGTTCCTCGAGTAAACTGGTAATGCGTTTGTTTACATTTGACTGATCAATGATCTCAGAAGTCACATCCTTTACCCAAATAACCGCACTTTTTTGATCCAGTGTGCGAATACTCAATTCAAATTTGCGACCTTTTTGTTCAAGGTCAATCACTTCATTATAAGCCTGCGGTGTTTCGATAAATTTTTGAAACAGCGCGCGCACCTGTGCGGACACATCTTGACCAAACAACTGAGTTGCTTCATCCAGCGAGAGTGTTTCATCTGAATCCTGCCCTGATAACGATTGAATTCCGCCACTAATAATAAAAGTCTGTTCTTTCAGATTCCAAACAATCCAGGATGAATCGCCTAGATCTATGAGCGTACTCAGATAATTCACGCGCTCTTCGAGTTCATCTTTGCGCTGGCGGATATACTTCAAAATGGATGACTGCCAATAGAGAAGTCCCAATAATGAGTATAGAAAAATATTAAAAATGAGGTCTAGGCTAAACCCACCACTAAAGGTAAATAAATCTTCCATTCGATGTAACCTCTCCTCGTTACATCAGTATAGAATCCCTTCGCACGCGTGACAATGGCACACCTATGATATTTGTTATGATAGGTGTGCCAGTTGCCTAGTTTTCTGTTGTTTCTGCGGGTGTTTCTTCAGCTACATCTGTTGCTTCGATATCTGTATCCCCATCGATGTCAGCATCTTCCTCTTCAGCATCCGCAATAAGACTTGCCGAAACAACTTTTTCACCACTTTTTACACGCAAAAGAGAAACACCTTGGGATTTTCTACCAACGATGCGAACTTCTTTCAGACCGCAGCGAATAAGTTGACCATTGTTCGTCACCATCATGAGTTGATCATCACTATCAACGACAAATGATGCTGCCACAGATCCTGTTTTATCTGTTACATCAATGTTCGCAATACCCATGCCACCACGCCCGGAAACCCTATATTCGTAGGCAGATGAACGCTTGCCCATTCCTTTTTCCGAAACCACAAGCACAAACTTCTCATGGGATTGTAACTCATTGAAGCGCGCTTCTGAAAGCAGAGCATCAGCTCCATCGTCAACAGAATCAGACTCCTCAGAACGTCGTAACTTGCTTGCCATACGTAAATAGGCCGATCGCTCATCACTGGTTGCCGCCACATGGGGCAAGGTCATAAGGGAAATCACGGTGTCTTTGGCACCTAATCGAATACCACGAACACCCGTTGATGTACGCCCACTAAAGACGCGAACATCATGCACATGGAAACGAATACATTTTCCTTTGTATGTGCTTAAGAACACATCGTCGTGTTCGTCGCACAGTGCAACACCAATCAAACTATCGCCTGCATCCAATTTCATCGCGATTTTTCCGTTAGACTTGATGTTCGTAAAATCACTCATGCGGTTACGACGCACAGAACCACTGGCTGTAGCGAACACGATCTGACGATCTTTCCACGTGCTTACATCTTCATCAAGCGGCAAAATAGCGGTCACACGCTCACCCTTTGAAAGGGGCAGTAAATTAATGATTGCTTGGCCGCGAGCTTGAGGTGTTCCCAGGGGCAAACGATAGACCTTCATGTGATAACACATACCTTGGTCAGTAAAGAAAAGAACCGGTGTATGCGTCGTTGCAACGAAAATTTCGTTTACAAAATCTTCATCACGGGTAGACATTCCCGAACGCCCTTTACCACCGCGACGTTGTTCACGGTAGGTGATGAGCGGAACACGCTTTACATAGCCATTATGACTAACGGTAACGACCATATCTTCCCGCTGAATGAGGTCTTCAATGTCAGACGTAATAGCGCCTTCGATAATCTCACTTCGTCGAGGTGTTGCAAATTCTGTTTTAATGGCTTCAAATTCTTCACGCATAATTTCATACAAACGCGTGCGCGCGCTCAATATCTCTACGTAGCCTTTGATTTCTTCAGCAAGCGCTTCAAGTTCGGCGGCAATTTTATCTCGTTCAAGACCTGTCAAGCGATGCAAGCGCAGCTCAAGAATTGCCTTTGCCTGGGCTTCGGAAAGTTTATACCCGTTGGCCGCTTTTTTCAGTTGTGGATCATCAATGATTTCAATCAATGGCATAACTTCATCAGCATTCCACATCCGCGCCATCAATTCTTCACGGGCAACGGTTGGATCTGAGGCTTTACGGATGAGATTAATAACCTCATCAAGATTCGCTACCGCAACAGCAAGCCCCATACTCATGTGCGCGCGCGTTTGGGCTTTATCAAGCAAGAAATGTGTGCGCCGCGTGATTACTTCCTGACGAAACGCCACAAACTCGGTAAGAAACTTTTTCAGACCGAGGGTTTGAGGTTTACCCCCCACCAATGCCAACATATTCGCACCAAATGACGTCTGCATGGGTGTATGCTTATACAACTGATTCAGAACCACACTCGGATCAGCATCACGCTTGAGCTCAATCACCACACGAATACCATCACGATCAGATTCATCACGAAGGTCACTAATTCCCTCAATCTGCTTAGAGTTAACAAGTTCCGCAATGCGCTCAATCATCCGCGCCTTGTTAACTTGGTACGGAATCTCAGACACAATAATGGCATCACGCCCCGCGCGTATCTCTTCAATTTCGGTAACACTGCGCATCATGATCGACCCACGACCCGTTGCATACGCATCACGAATACCATGACGGCCAACAATTTGGGCACCCGTTGGAAAATCAGGACCAGGAACAATCTCCATCAATTCTTCCGTCGAAATATCTGGGTTTTCCATATACGCCATACATGCCGTCAACACCTCGCCCAAATTATGGGGAGGAATATTCGTTGCCATACCCACCGCAATACCACCAGCCCCGTTAACAAGGATGTTCGGGAATCGCGCAGGCAGTACCTCTGGTTCTTTCGTTGAATTATCAAAGTTGGGACGGAAATCTACAGTGTCTTTGCCAATATCGTCCAAAAGTGAGCGTGAAATCTTGGCGAGACGTGCCTCTGTGTAACGATAGGCCGCCGCGGGATCCCCATCAATGGAACCAAAGTTTCCCTGTCCATCAATGAGCATCTCACGCAACGAAAAATCCTGAGCCAAACGCACCAATGCATCATAAATCGCCTGATCACCATGCGGATGATATTTACGAATCACGTCCCCAACCGTACCGGCACACTTACGAAATGGCTTGTTATAATCAAATCCATTTTCATCCATGGTATATAAAATACGCCGATGAACCGGTTTCAACCCATCGCGCACATCAGGAAGCGCCCGGGAAACAATCACACTCATCGCATAATCAAGGTATGACGTGCGCATCTCATCTTCAATCGATACAATCTTCGTGTTTTTGGGGAGTTGACTCTCGTTATCCATCAGAATTCCTTGAAAAGATGTGTGTTACAATTTTTTTATTATCGCAATTTCGTGTGCATTTTAAAAGATGCCATCTATACAGGTGTTGATACCCTTACAAACGTTTGACTAAAAAGGAACTTCATCATCATCAACAGCCGAGGGTTCAAATGACTTTCCACCCCCATACGGTGCCGCACCTCCGCTCCGCGTGCCTTGACCTAGGGGCGGCGTTACATCCCCGGCTCCAAAGCTGTCACCAGATGACCCCATGCCGTCTTGAGACGAATCTTGACCCCCGCGTCCATCTAGCAGTGTAAGCTCACCACGGTAGCGTTGCAAAACCACTTCCGTTGAATACTTTTCTTGACCACTTTGATCAGTCCACTTGCGTGTTTGCAGCTGCCCCTCAAGATAAAGCTTACTGCCCTTGCGCGTGTATTTTTCAATAACCTCAACAAGTTTATCATTAAAGATAACAACCCGATGCCACTCTGTACGGTCTTTACGCTCGCCCGTTGTTTTATCACGCCACATTTCACTTGTCGCGACTGACAAATTGGCTACCCGAGAACCATCATTAAGATTACGAATTTCAGGATCACGACCTAAATTCCCAACAAGTATTACTTTATTTACTGATCCAGACATTACTTTACCGATTAAATTATGCCATAGATTAGACCCAAAACACCCAAAACACAATGTTTGTTTAGTATTTTGTTGGTTTTTCTACTCGATAAATTGGGAACTATTTTGTTTTGCTGCATACGCCTTCAACACAAGCGCAATGTGCGCGATCATATCTTCTGTTGAGAGGTTATCACGGGCAAATTCGTGCCCTTGCTCAGCAATCTTTTTAAGATCAGCATCAGAATAGGATCTTAGTGTTTTGAGTAATGCGCCAGGATCGCTCGGCACCTCCACAAAATGAACACCAGGTTTTAGAGCATGATAATACCACTGCACATACGGCGAGGCCTGCTTCAAAACAACACAGTTTGAATAAAGCTGCCAAACTGGTCGCTCCCACGCCGCTGTATGCCCATCAATCGTCAGTTGATATTTATAGGGAACATGGTCATACGATTTTAAAAACCCAGCAGTAGCAAGCGGTCCATATGTAAATTGAGCATCAATCGGATCACGCTGTAATCGCTTACTTAAATCAACAATCTTATGACGATAGCCAGTTACATCTGCAGGCCCCCCGCGCCAAAAAACAATCTCTTTCTTTGCCGCCCAGGCCATTTCTGATTAGCATGTGCAATCTTTTTCATCATGCGCGGCCAACTCAACAAATTCTGATAGTCAGGGATCAAAATTGCCCGACCATCAACAGGATGACGCACATCAGAGGTAACAGCTAAGATCGGTGCTACATCAGTACGCATTTTTGAGGCGTACTTTGTCTGACTAAGATCCCCAAGCCGCAAAAGAAACGTAAGATTTTTAATCCCCATACGCGTTGCAAGATCGGCAAACAAACGTTGATAGTAATTAGCCGCGTACACACAGGCACCATTCATTTTCAGGTTGCGCAGTTGTATCGAAACAACACCATCTTTAATCTGATAAAGAACAAGAGAGTCTCCCGGCAATGACGCTGCAAATGTATCACGCACGCGTTCAACACTCACATTATCGTAGCGCGTAAATCCCTGAGAAATCGCCTTAACAACCCAATCGTGAGGATTGTTAATAAGGTGTGTGAGCTTCTTCTCATCCGCATAACAAAGAGGTTTTGCTTTAGGTTTTCCCAAAACACCCGTTGCCATTGACTCAGACACACGGGAAACCGTTTTATGCATCACGTGATGAAGATCCTGAAAAAAATATGGGCGTGTCAAACGGTCATAGGAAAAATATATAAGAATCATCAAAAAAACAAGAAAAACGAAAGCAACTTTGTGTCGCATTAAACACCCCAATAGATTTACTTTCTCTTATCAAACTTAAGTGACGACATCAAACAAAAGAATCTCTGTTTTTCTTTTCAGCGTTTCACATGCGTGATATAAGACGATGACATTTAACTCTAGATATTTATGAAAACCGCAGTTGACCAAAAAGATCGCTTCCAATTCGGGGAGAACTGGGCAAATTTTTTAACCACTCTTGATGACGCGCGTATAAATGAAGCCGTCAACAGCTTGCGAAAATATCTTTCTCTCGACAGTCCCACAGCAAATTTAAAAGGCAAAACATTCCTCGACATCGGGTGCGGGAGTGGTCTTTTCAGCCTTGCCGCGTATAAGCTAGGGGCAACCGTTCACTCCTTTGATTATGATAAAAACTCTGTAAAATGCGCCACCTATTTGCGTGAAAAATTCGCGGGCAACGATCCAAAATGGGTTATTGAACAAGGCTCAGTTCTTGATGGAAATTTCATGAAAAAAATTGCACCTGCAGACATTGTTTACTCGTGGGGCGTTCTGCATCACACCGGTGACATGTACACTGCATTTGATAATGCTGCAAAACTCGTTAGCGAGAAGGGCACGTTTTTTATCTCCATCTATAATGATCAAGGATCTGAATCAAAACGATGGACATGGATAAAGAAAAACTATGTGCACGGAAATTCACTGACACGCGCAATACTTATCTTTTATACTTTTCTCCGCCAGTGGGGGCCAACGTTTGTATCAACCCTCCTCAAAGGAAAAAACCCGCTCCACCCGTGGACACATTACAAAAACAACAATCGTGGAATGTCAGCATGGCACGACCTGATCGATTGGGTCGGTGGATATCCTTTCGAGGTAGCAAAACCTGAAGACGTCTTTGATTTCTTTACGGCCCGGGGGTTTCGCCTCGAAAAACTTAAGACCTGCGCCGGTGGCCTTGGGTGTAATGAGTATGTCTTTACACGCACAAAATAGCTACCGCTAGATATCCGTGTCTGCATATGCTAAATAAAAGACAGTTTGATTTACATATTTCATGGTTCGTCTTCGTTTTGCCCCTAGTCCCACAGGCTACCTCCATCCGGGAAATGCCCGCACAGCTATTCTTAACTACCTCATGGCCAAAAAACATGGGGGACAATTTTTGCTGCGCCTCGATGATACAGACACCGCCCGGGTAAAACCTGAATTTATTGAGGGCATCAAACAAGACATGTCCTGGCTTGGCCTTCAATGGGACGAGATTGATTCACAAAGTGATCACCGCACTGAATACGAACAGGTTAAAGAAAAACTGATCGCAAGTGGGCGTTTATATCCGTGCTACGAAACCACAGACGAACTTGAAATCATGCGCAAGACCCTTCTTGGCCGGGGGAAACCACCTATTTACAATCGCCAAGCACTTGATATTTCCCGGGAAACGCTGGCAACATATAAAGCCGAAAATCGCCCGTGTCATTATCGCTTTAAACTCGATCGTGAAAACGTAAGCTGGGAGGACGGCGTGCGAGGCCTGGTAAATGTTGATACCCATCACATGTCTGATCCTGTGCTCATCCGCGAATCGGGAGATCCCACCTATCTCCTCTGCACGGCTGTTGACGATATTCGCCACGCCATCACACATATTTTCCGGGGCGAAGATCACGTCACAAACACCGCCGTAAACATCCAACTCCTTAAGGCACTGGATAATGATCCAGAGGCATTTACGTTTGCGCACTTTCCCCTTATTTCCGGCGCCCAGGGCGAAGGGCTTTCCAAGCGCGACGGCAGCCTAAGCATCCGCAATCTTCGTGACGACGGATTTGAACCTATGGCACTCAATAGCATACTCGGCGCCATTGGGACACAAAACGCGATGCAGGTTTTTGATTGCATGGATGATCTTGTTCGCCAGTTTGATCTTGGAAACTTTGGTCGCGCAACGGCAAAATTCGACATTAATAATGTGGCGCTAATTAATAAAAAAATTGTCCACACTATGTCGTTTGAATCAGCCAAACCACGGCTTAAAAATTACCCAAATGTTGATGCCCAATTCTGGGAACGCACCAAAGCCAACCTTGAAAAAGTACGTGATATTAGCCATTGGGTTGATAGTTGCCTTGGAACCATCACGCCGATTCACGTAGACACCGAATTTCTCTCAATCGCGTGCGGGCTTCTTCCTGAAAATGGCTGGGATGACGACACCTGGAACACCTGGATTAGTGCACTTAAATCACACACTGGACGCAAGGGAAAAGATCTTTTCAAACCTATCCGCCTCGCCCTCACCGGTGAAGAACACGGGCCTGAACTCAAAAATCTATTTCTTCTGATTGGTCGTGAAAAAGTCACCAAACGCCTCAAGGGCGAAGCCGCGTGAGGCACCAGATGAAGCTATACAATTCTCTTACACAACGGAAAGAAACTTTTACCCCGCACGAACCCGGCCATACCCGTATGTACCTTTGCGGGCCCACAGTTTACGATCGCGCACACATCGGGAATGCACGTCCTGCGGTTGTTTTTGACACGCTTTTTCGCCTCCTTCAGCGCGAGATGACAGTTACATATGCCCGCAACTTTACTGATATCGACGATAAAATAATTGCACGTGCCCGCGACCAAAACATCCCCATCGAAACACTCACACACAAAACTATTGGCTACTATCATGCAGATATGGATGCGCTCAATGTGTTGCGCCCGACCCACGAGCCAAAGGCCACCGAATACATCCCTCAAATGGTTGCTATGATTGCTAAACTCATCAAGCAAAATCATGCCTATGTTGCAAACGATCATGTGCTTTTTGATGTTGATTCGTATGCTGATTATGGGTGTCTTTCCAAACGATCAACCAAGGACATGATCGCTGGCAGCCGCGTTGAGGTGGCTCCCTACAAAAAATCTCCTATGGATTTTGTGCTGTGGAAACCATCAACTGATGATCAACCCGGCTGGGACAGCCCCTGGGGGAAAGGTCGCCCCGGCTGGCACATTGAGTGTTCGGCGATGGCGCGTGAAATTCTTGGTGAGACCTTTGATATTCATGCGGGCGGTCAAGACCTACTGTTCCCCCACCACGAGAATGAAATCGCTCAAAGTTGTTGCGCCCATCAGACATCAACATATGCCCGCGTGTGGTTGCACAACGGCATGCTCCAGGTTGCGGGTCAAAAAATGTCCAAGTCCCTGGGCAACTTTTTTACGGCACATGATTTATTGCAAAAACACCCCGGTGAAGTCATTCGCTACTGCCTTCTTTCCACCCATTATCGCCAAGCATTAAACTGGACAGATGACCTCGTGCATCAAGCCATGCAAAATGTTGAGCGTCTGTACACGACACTGCGCAATTGCCCAGACACTCCAAATCATGATGAGGTCGACACCCAGGTGATTGAAGCCCTTAATGATGATCTCAACACACCTTTGGCGCTAAACCGCCTTCATCAATTGACGAAAGAAATCAACACCACCAAAGACTCTGCACACCGGATGCGCACACTCATTAACTCAGCCCGCCTATGTGGTCTCCTCTATCAAACGACCGACGAATGGTTTGGCGGAAACACAGACATTGATCCTGCAACAATTGATGCGTTAATTCACGAACGCATGGCTGCCAAAAAAGCCAAAGACTTCAAAACGGCTGATCAAATTCGTGATGATTTAGCTGCGCGTAACATCATTTTAGAAGATGCACCCACAGGCACAACCTGGCACGTAAAAAAGTAAGAGGAACGAACGATATGGGTGCACACATTACCCC